>JASBUM010000622.1 GCA_030147905.1 Acidimangrovimonas sp. | reverse complement strand
GGCGACACGATCGGGGCCATGTCGGCGGGTGAACGCGGCGTCTTCACCCAGCCCTATGCGCCGCTTCTCTTCGGGGTGGATCGAATACCTTTTCCCGCTCCGGGCCGCGAGCAGGAGACGCTGGATGCGCTCGAAGGTCTCGCACGCGACCGGCGGACCGCGGCACTGCTGATCGAGCCGATGCTGCTTGGCGCGGGGGGGATGCTGACCTATCCGGCGCATGTGCTGGCCGAGATGGCAGCGATCTGCGCCCGGTACGGGGTGCTTCTGATCGCCGACGAGGTGATGACGGGCTGGGGGCGGACGGGACGTTTCCTGGCCTGTGATCATGCCGGCGTGACCCCGGACATACTATGCCTTTCCAAGGGGATAACGGGCGGCTCTCTGCCGCTTGCGGTGACGCTCTGCCGCGAGGAGGTCTATCGTTCGCACTGGTCCGAGGACCGCAGCCGGACCTTCTTCCACTCCAGCTCCTACACCGCCAATGCCATCGCCTGCGCCGCCGCGGCGGCCAATCTCGGGATCTGGGAGACCGAGCCGGTGGCCCAGCGCGTGGCGCAGGTCGCTGCAATCCAGGCGCGCGGGGCGGAGCGTCTGGCCGGGGTCCGCGGGCTTCATGGCGTGCGCAGCCTCGGCACCGTGCTCGCCGCCGAGATCGGCACGCCGGACGCGGACTACCTTGCCGATACGGGGCCTGCGCTGATGCGTTTCTTTGCGGCGCGGAATCTTCTGATCCGGCCGCTGGGGCGCACCGTCTACCTGATGCCGCCCTATTGCAGCACCGAGGCGGAGCTTGCGGCCTGTCACGACGCGATCGCGGAGGCGGCCGATGCCTTCGGCTGAAGGCGGCGTGCTCTGGGCAGGCTTCGGGCATCACGTGCCGGCGCGTCATGTGCCCAATGCCGAGATCGAGGCCGAACTTGGCCTGGCACCCGGGTGGATTGCCTCGCGGACCGGGATCGCGAGCCGCCACTACGCCGAGCCGGGGCAGGCGCTGAGCGATCTGGCGGTGCCGGCCGGCAGGATTGCGCTTGACGACGCGTGCGCAGACCCCGGCGAGGTCGGGCTGCTGCTGCTGGCCACCTCGACACCCGATCATCCGCTGCCGCCCACCGCGCCGCTGGTCGCCGACAGGCTGGGCCTGCGTTGCGGCGCGGTCGATCTGGCCGGGGCCTGTGCCGGATTCATCTATGCGCTGGCGCTCGGTGCCGGTCATGTCCGGCTGAGCGGCCGGTCGGTGCTTGTCATCGCGGGCAATATCCTGAGCCGCCGCATCGACCCCGCCGAGACCGCAAGCCGGGTGCTCTTTGCCGATGCGGCCGGCGCGGTCCTGCTGCGGCCCTGCGCCGATCCGGGGCGCGGCCCGCTTGCATGGGATCTGGGCTCGGATGGCAGCGCCCATGGCCTGATCCGGATCGAGCGGGGCGGTTCGCGCCTGCCCTTCGAGGCACCGGGCGATGGCGGGCTGAAGATGCGGATGCCCGACGGCCGGGCGGTATTCGTCGCGGCGGTGCAGGCGATGGTTTCCTCGGGCCGGCGGGTGCTGGAGGCCGGCGGGCTCGCGCCCGAGCGGGTCGGCACCTGGCTGCCGCACCAGGCCAACCGCCGGATCACCGACAAGGTTGGCGCCACGCTGGGCCTAGGCGCGGCCGAATGGCTGGGCACGCTGGAGCGACACGGCAATTCCTCGGCCGCGACGATTCCCCTGGCGCTTTCCGAGCGGATGAAATCCGGCCGGCCGCTGCGTGACGGGCCGGTGCTTCTTTCGGCCTTCGGCGCCGGCACGATCTGGGCCTCGGTCCTCTGGATGCCCTGAGCGCGCCGTGCCATGCGCCGTCGCGCTCCGGGGCGGCAGGATGCGCGCACAGGCGGGCGGGCTATTTGAGCCGGACGGTGGCGCCGACCGGGTGCGCGTGCCCGCGCCTATCCGCCCGATGCCTCGTCCTTCATCGGGGGGGCGGGCCGGGGCTCTGCGTTCAAGGCCGTTTCCGCGTCCGCTGTCTCGGGCGGGGTGGCAAGGATGGCCTCGGACAGGGCGATGTCGTGGGGCAGGGGATAGATCGTCGGGATGCGCTGGAAGGCATAGCCCACGCCGATCGCATGGGGCGCGGGGCCTGTGGCGGCAAGCTGCGCAAGCGTGCGGTCGTAATAGCCGCCGCCGTAGCCCAGCCGGTAGTTGTCGCCGCCCAGCCCCACCACCGGCGCGATGACCAGATCGGGCCGCTCGGCGGGACGGTCGGCGGCGGGGACGGGAATGTTCCATATCCCGCGCTCAAGGCTGTCGCCCGCATCCCAGCGGCGAAAGACCAGCGGCGTGGCGGGCCGCTCCACCACCGGCAGCAGCGTGATCGCGCCCTGTGCGCGCAGCATCTCGGCCCAGGGGCGCAGATCCGGCTCTCCCTTGATCGGCCAGTAGAGCGCCACCCGCAATCCGCCGCGATCGCGCCCGAGCGCACCGAGCCGCGCGGCCAGCGCCTCGATCAGCGCGATATCCGCCTGCTTCCGCGCGCTCACGGCCAGTGCGCGCCGCGTCTCGATCAGGCGCTGCCGTTCCGCCCGGCGCCAGCGCTGGACATCGCGGGCGGTCTGGGCATCGACCAGCCCCATGTGGGCGGGGTCGACCAGATGGGCATGGCAGGGCGGATCGCCGGGCAGATCGTCGTCTTCGCGTTGCATGGGAAGCCTCCTTGAGACAGCCGACCATGTCGTGCCCGTCGCGGCGCGCCCGTTCCCGACGCCGGCCGGCAGAATTCGACCTCTCGGCCTGTCTGGGCGGTGCTGCAAGGGCGCCGCGGCGGGGGCGCGGTACCATTGTCGTCGCCGGCGCCGATTGCGTCGATCGCACCGATATTGTGGCGAAAATGTCTCTCTACCCAAACTCTGGCGGTCGCCCTATAGTGCCTGTGGAAAAGTTCGACCGGACCCCGAGGTAGAGGCAATGCGTTGTCCGTTTTGCG
>JASBUM010000614.1 GCA_030147905.1 Acidimangrovimonas sp. | reverse complement strand
TCGGGGGAAATAGGGCCATACCCAATTTGGACGATCCCGAGTTGGGCCGCACCTATGAGACAACGAGGGAAACCGAGATGAAAAAGCTTCTGATCGCTTCGACCGCCCTGGTCCTGGTCGCAGGCGCCGCGTCGGCCGATGTGAACATCAGCGGGTATGGCCGCGTCGGCCTGGCCTACAACAGCAAAGTCGCCACCGGCACGACCAAGACCCAGGTCACCGAGCGTCTGCGCATGAACATCGACGCCAGCAAGACCACCGACAGCGGTCTGGCCTTCGGCGGCCGCATCCGTCTTCAGTATGACGCTGGCAACTCCAACGCCACGCTGAACGCCGGCAACATCTACGTCAAGTCGGGCGGCCTGAAGGTCGACGTCGGCAACGTCGCCGACGCGCTTGACGCGATGAACACCTACTACAACGCCGAGCTGGGCCTGATTGCGCACGGCAACCCCGACACGCTGAGCCAGTCGAACTTCTACAGCTATTCCAGCACCGGCTATGGCGCGCAGAACAACCGCATGGGCGTTGCTGCGACCTACACCATGGGTGACCTGGTTGCCCGCCTGACCTACATCACCCCGAACCAGACCCTTTCGAGCCAGCCCGCCGGCACCAAGCCGGAAGCCGGCGTGTCGGTCGACTACAAGATGGGTGCCCTGCAGGTCGGCGCCGGCTACATCTCTAACGCCAACAGCGTTGACAAGGACAAGCTGTCGGTCATCACCGCCGAATACGCGCTGGGCAGCGCCAACATCGGCGGCGCCGTCGGCCACGCTTCGGGTTCGCAGAAGTACACCAAGTACACCATCTACGGGAACACCAAGATGGGTGCGACCACGGTTGCCGCCTACATCACCAAGAGCAACCTGGTTGGCAACGACAAGATGGGTGCCGGCGTCGGCGCGTCCTATGATCTGGGCAGCGGCGCCTCGGTCGACGGTTCGATCCAGCACTTGATCAGCGGCGGCAACTTCGCCGACCTCGGCGTCAAGTTCTCGTTCTGATCGCCACGGCGAACGGATCGGAAAGAGCGGGCCCTGCGCCCGCTCTTTTCCTTTGCGGGGCTGTCGCGCCGCGGGGCGCCGTCGGGCGCCTTTCCTTTTCCCGCCGTCTGTGGCCTTTTCAGCCGCAACCGGAAAAGATGCGGAGGGCATGATGGCGCTGGAAGAGATCAGGGAACGGATCGCCGCGGCCGAGGCGGCAGCCGGCCGCACAGCCGGCTCGGTGGAGCTGATCGCGGTATCCAAGCTGCAACCGGAGGACCGGGTGCGGGCCGTGCTCGATGCCGGACAGCGGGTCTTCGGCGAGAATTATGTGCAGGAGGCGGGCCGCAGATGGCCGCCGCTGCGCGAGACGCACCCTGACATCCGGCTGCACATGATCGGCCCCTTGCAGGGCAACAAGGCCCGACAGGCGTTGACACTGTTCGACGCGATCCACACGCTCGACCGGCCCGGACTGGCCGAACGGATCGCACGCCTGGCGCAGGCAGAGGGGCGTTGCCCCGAACTCTTCGCACAGGTCAACACCGGGGCCGAGCCGCAGAAGGCGGGCATCCCACCCGAGAAGGCCGACGGCTTCATCGCCGCCTGCCGCAAGTTCGACCTGCCGTTGTCGGGCCTGATGTGCATCCCCCCCGAGGGGCAGGACCCCGCGCCGCATTTCGCGCTGCTTGCCCGCATCGCGAACGCGAACGGCCTTGCAGGCCTCTCGATGGGCATGAGCGCGGATTTCGAGGCCGCGATCGCCGCCGGTGCGACCCACGTGCGCGTGGGCAGCGCGATCTTCGGCGCGCGGCCGGCCCCCGGCATCTCCGGCTGAGGTCCCCGCGCGGCGGATCCATGTGCGGGCGGGGCCATATGCCGGCAGATCCGGTTGTCGCGAAACGTCAGCGCCCCGACACAGCGCCCCGGCTCAGCGCCCCGACACGGCGGCATTGGCAGTCGCCGCTCCGGGGGCCTGCCGAAGACCACCGCGGATCGGAGCCGTTGCCGCCCCGTTTGCCCGCGCGGCGCCGCCCACCCTATCCGCGAACCACGACCGGCGTGCCCGGCGGCAGCTGCCAGGCCAGCCACAACAGATCGGCGGGCGCGAAGGCTATGCACCCTTCGGTCGGATGGCGCGGCTTGCGCCAGCGGTGGA
>JASBUM010000603.1 GCA_030147905.1 Acidimangrovimonas sp. | reverse complement strand
GGCGGAACGAAGGCGGCCTGCGGGCCCCGACCGGAAATCGCGCGCCGCGGCGGGGGGCAATGGCCCCCGCGGTCGCAATCGAACAGGCGCCGCCACCGGCGCGCGTCATGGCGGACGGGGCGGAGGGGCGTCTTGCGCTCTATAGCGCCCGCCAGCCGATATCGCGGCGGCAGAACCCTTCGGGCCATTCGATCCGGTCGACCATCGCATAGGCGCGCTCGCGCGCCTCCGCCAGGGTCGCGCCGCGGGCGGTAACGTTCAGAACGCGCCCGCCTGTGGCGCGGAAACGCCCTTCGTGCCGCTCGGTCCCGGCATGGAAGACCATGTTGCGGCTGTCGTTGCCGAGGTTGTCGAGTCCGCCGATCGCGCTGCCCTTTGCGTAGGCCCCGGGATAGCCGCGAGCGGCCATCACTACGGTGATTGCGTGGTCCTCGGCCCATTGGACCCGGGTCCCGGCCAGGCGGCCCTCGGCGCAGGCCAGCATCAGATCCAGCGCCTGCGCCCCCAGCCGCATCATCAGCACCTGCGCCTCGGGGTCGCCGAAGCGGACATTGTATTCCACCAGCCGCGCGCGCCCCTCGGCGATCATCAGCCCGGCATATAGCACGCCGCGATAGGGCGTGCCCCGACGCGCGAGTTCGCGAACCGTGGGCCGGATGATCTCGTCGAGCGCCTGCTGCGCGATCGAATCCGTCAGGACCGGGGCCGGCGAATAGGCGCCCATGCCGCCGGTGTTCGGGCCGGTGTCGCCCTCGCCCACGCGCTTGTGATCCTGCGCGGTGCCGACGGGCAGCACCGTCTCGCCGTCACACAGCACGAAGAAGCTGGCCTCCTCGCCCGCCATGAATTCTTCGATCACCACGGCGGCGCCGGCATCGCCGAAAGCGCCGCCGAGGCTTGCGTCGATGGCGTCGATGGCCTCGTCCTCGGTCTGGGCCACGACCACGCCCTTGCCGGCCGCAAGGCCGTCGGCCTTGACCACGATCGGCGCGCCCTTGCGGCGGATGTAGGCGCGCGCGGCCTCCGCATCGGTGAAGCGCGCCCAGGCGGCGGTCGGGGCGCCGCAGGCATCGCAGACTTCCTTGGTGAAGGTCTTGGAGGTCTCCAGCCGCGCGGCCGCGGCAGAGGGGCCGAAGGCGGGAATGCCGGCGGCTGCCAGATGCTCGGCCACCCCCGCCGCCAGCGGCGCTTCGGGGCCGATGACGACGAAGTCGATGGCGTTCTCCTCGGCGAAGGCGGTCACCGCCGACGGATCGAGTATGTCCAGCGTCGCGCATTCGGTCATCTGCGCGATGCCGCCGTTGCCGGGCGCCACGATCAGCCGGTCGCACTTGGGGTTCTGCATGATCGCCCAGGCCAGGGCGTGTTCGCGCCCACCGCCGCCGAGCACCAGAATGTTCATTCGCCTCTCCCGGCTTTTCCTTGCCCGGCCCGCGTTCTAAGGTGCGTCTGACCAAAGCACAAGCGAGCGCCGATGCCCGACCTGTTCGAAAGCCCCGAACCCGCCGATCCCGCGGGCAATGCGCCGGAATTCTCCGTCTCGGAGCTTTCGGGGGCGGTGAAGCGGGTGATCGAGGGCGAATTCGGCCGGGTCCGGGTGCGCGGCGAGATCGGGCGCGTCTCGCGGCCCGGGTCGGGGCATCTCTACTTCGATCTCAAGGATGAGCGCGCGGTCATCGCAGCCGTAAGCTGGAAAGGCCAGGCGGCGCGCCTGTCGACCCGTCCCGAAGAGGGGATGGAGGTCATCGCCACGGGCCGGCTGACGACCTTTGCCGGTCAGTCCAAATATCAGCTGATCGTCGAGGAACTGGTACCTGCGGGCGCCGGCGCGCTGATGGCGATGCTGGAGAAGCGGCGCGCCAAGCTGGCGGCCGAGGGGCTGTTCGATGCCGCACGCAAGCGGCCCATCCCCTATCTGCCCGAGGTGATCGGCGTGGTGACCTCGCCCTCGGGCGCGGTGATCCGCGATATCCTGCACCGGCTGCGCGACCGCTTTCCGCGCCATGTGCTGATCTGGCCGGCCGCGGTGCAGGGCGAACGTTGCGCCCCCGAGGTCGCCGCCGCGATCGCCGGCTTCAACGCGATCGCGCCCGGTGGGCCGGTGCCGCGCCCCGATCTCATCATCGTCGCGCGGGGCGGCGGCAGCCTCGAGGATCTGTGGGGCTTCAACGAAGAGGTGGTGGTGCGCGCCGCCGCGGCCTCGGCGATCCCCTTGATCTCAGCGGTGGGGCATGAAACCGACACCACGCTGATCGACCATGCCGCCGACCGGCGTGCGCCCACGCCGACCGCCGCGGCGGAGATGGCGGTGCCGGTGCGGCGTGAACTGATCGCGGCGATCGATGCGCATCAGGCGCGGCTTGCGCGCGGCCTCGCACAGGCGCTGGGACAGCGCGAAATACGTCGGCGTGACCTGGCGCGCGCGCTGCCGCGCCCCGAGACGCTGGTGGAGCAGGCGGGGCAGCGGCTCGACCTCTGGGGCGGGCGGCTTCCC
>JASBUM010000546.1 GCA_030147905.1 Acidimangrovimonas sp. | reverse complement strand
CGAATATCTCTATGCGCTGATCTACATGTTCTCATCCGAGAACAAGACCATCTCGGTCGGCCTGACGACCGAATTGATGCGCGGCGACGTCTTCCAGTGGGGCGAACTGATGGCCGGCGCGCTGCTGGGCACGTTGCCGGTCGTTCTGGTCTATTTCTTCTTCGTGGAATATTACGTCGCCGGCATGTCCGGCGCGCTGAAGGACTAGCGCGCGGCGCGCTGCAGCGCGGGCATCTGCGCCGCGGCCGGGTCCATGAACGGCAGATGATGGTCGTTGACGTAGATCGCCAGCCAGGCGGTGAAGGCCCCTGGCCTCGCGGCGATCTCGGCGCCAAGCCCGGCGAGTGGCGCCCAGCGAAGCCCCATCACCTCGGCCGGGTCCGGGCGCGGGACCAGATCGGCCGGCGCCTCGACGGTGAAGATGTCGACCAGTTCATGCTCGATCATGCCGTCGCCGACGGCTGCGCGATATTCCAGCTGTCCGTGATGCTCGAGCGTAAGGCCGTCAATCCCCAGCTCTTCGTTCAGGCGGCGGCGGGCGCAATCCGCCGGATCCTCTTCCCAAAGGGGATGGGTGCAGCAGCCGTTCGCCCACAGGCCCGGAGAGTGATACTTGCCCAGCGAGCGGCGTTGCAGCAGCGTCCGCTCACCCGTGTTGACGAAGACCGAAACCGCACGATGGCGCAGGCCGCGACGGTGCACGGTCAGCTTCTCGACCGGCATGAGGTGCCCATCCACCCATGCCGGGATCATCGTTGCATCGGGCCGGCGCCCCGGCCCCCGCGTCACCAAATCCGTCACCCGCGCATTCCCCGGCCGAAACGGCCCACGCTTCCCATCTTCCCGGCAACGGCCACGCGACCGCCCCCGATTCGTTCCCTACCAGTCCGCAGAGCGTCCCGCTAGAGGGGATTATTCAACACAATGCGGGTAAAGCCGGGGTAAAGCGGGCGCCCCTCGCTTGACTTCGCCGTCCCGGCATCGGATCGAGAGGCATGCAAAGCCATACCGGAAATCCCGCAAAACCCCTGTTGCGCGCCCTGCGCGGCGAGGCCCTGGCGACGCCGCCGATCTGGCTTATGCGTCAGGCGGGCCGCTATCTGCCCGAATACCGCGCCACCCGCGAGAAGGCGGGCGATTTCCTCAGCCTGTGCTACACGCCGGAGCTGGCCGCGGAGGTCACCTTGCAGCCCATCCGTCGCTACGGCTTCGACGGCGCGATCCTGTTTGCCGATATCCTGCTTCTGGCACAGGCACTTGGCGCCGATCTCGGCTTTGTTCAGGGCGAGGGGCCGCGGCTTTCGACCGTCACGCGGCAGACGGATTTGGACCGGCTGCGCCCGGCCGACGCGGTTCACGAGACGCTCTCGCCCGTCTATCGCACGATCGAGATCCTGCGCGAGTCGCTGCCGCGGCAGACCACGCTGATCGGCTTTGCGGGTGCGCCCTGGACGGTGGCCAGCTACATGATCGCCGGACGCGGAACCCCCGATCAGGCGCCCGCGCGCGCGCTGATGCGCGACGAACCCGAGGTCTTCGACCAGTTGATGGGCCGCATCGCCGAGGCCACGGTGCATTACCTGAACGCGCAGATCGAGGCCGGGGCCGAGGTCGTCAAGCTGTTCGACAGCTGGGCGGGCGTGCTCGACGACGCTTCGTTCGCGCGTTACGTGCTGACGCCGACGCGGGCCATCATCGCCGGGCTGAAGGCCAATCATCCCGACGTGCCGGTCATTGTCTTTCCGCGCCTCGCCGGCGAGCGGTATCGCGGCTTTGCCCGCGACACCGGCGCCGAGGGGCTCGCGCTCGATACCGACGTATCCGCCGAATGGGCGGCGCAGGCGCTTGGCGACGAGGATGTCTGCCTGCAGGGCAACCTCGACCCCGCGCTTCTGGTCGAGGGCGGGCCGCGTCTGGCGGCCGAGGCGCGCCGCATCATCGAGGCATTTGCCGGCCTGCCGCATATCTTCAACCTCGGCCACGGGATCACGCCCGATGCCGATCCCGACAACGTGGCCCTGTTGGTTGATACCGTTCGCAGCGATGCGCGCGCCTCGTCTCCGATTCTCTGAGATCGCCTGATGGGGCTTGCTCGGCCGCGATGACCCGGCCGCAAAGCTCCGGGCTCAGGCCGCGTCGCGCAGAAAGACCGGGCGGTCCGCGGTTCCCAGATCGGGGCGATGGCGATAGCCGCCCAGATCGAATTCGGCCAGCGCCGCCTGTTCGGTGATCCGGTTTTCCATCACGAAGCGTGCCATCGCGCCGCGCGCCCGCTTGGCGAAGAAGCTGATGACCTTGCGCGTGCCGTCACGCTCTTCCATAAAGACGGGGGTGATGACGCGCAGCCCAAGCGCGCGGGTGTCGACGGCCGAGAAATATTCGACCGACGCGCAGTTGAGCAGCACCGAGGCACCGGCCGCCTGCGCCGCCCGGCCAAGTGCCACGGCCAGATCCGTCTTCCAGTAGTCGTACAGCGAGCCGCCCCGCGCATTGGCCAGCCGGCTGCCCATTTCCAGCCGGTAGGGCTGGATCCGGTCGAGCGGGCGCAGCAGCCCGTAGAGCCCCGACAGGATCCGCAGGTGATCCTGCGCCCAGCGCAGGGCATCGGAATCGAGGCTGCGCATGTCGAGCCCGACATAGGTATCGCCGGCAAAGGCGAAGCCCGCCGGCCGAAGCATCTGCGGGGCGGGTGCGGCGCTGAACGCCTCGAACCGCTGCTGGTTGAGCTGGGCGAGCCTGTCGGAGATCCCCATCAGCCTGGCCAGCCCCCCGGCCCCCAGTGCGCGCGCCTCTCCGGCCAGCGCCACGGCGCCGGCGGCGAATTCAGGCTCGGTC
>JASBUM010000535.1 GCA_030147905.1 Acidimangrovimonas sp. | reverse complement strand
TCCCAAAGTTGGGAATTCCACGCCGCCGCCACGGGGTAAGATTGACAGGCCGCGAATCCGGCGGTCAGATAGAGACCAAAGGCGAAATGGTTCGTTTCACCGGCCGGAGCGCGGCGATGGGCGACAACAGCAACCGGGTGCGGCAGCGCATCCTGGACCTGATCGAGGACGGCGGGCTGGGCCCCGACGGCCGGCTCGAGACCGAGCGGGCATTGTGCGCCCAGCTTTCGGTCGGGCGGCGGACGTTGCGGCAGGTGCTCGATTCGCTCGAGGCCGAGGGGCTGATCTGGCGCCGTCAGGGCAAGGGCACCTTTGCCGGCCAACCCCCCGACCCGACGGGTGCACTGGCCGCCGCGATCGCCGGCGGCAGCCGCCCCGAGGAGGTGATGGAGGCGCGCCTGTGGATCGAGCCGGCGCTGGCCGCGCTATGCGCGCGCAATGCGGGGGGCGAGGCGATCGTGCGGATGCGCGACCTTGCGCGGCGGGTCTTCGAGGCGGCCGATGACGACGCGGCCGAGCTGTGGGATTCCGCGCTGCACCGGCTGATCGCGCGGACCGCCGGCAACCGGCCGCTGCTGACCGCCTTTGCCCTTCTCGACGAGATCCGCGGCAGCGAGGACTGGCAACGCCTGCGCGCGCGCAGCCGCAATCGCGAATCGCTCCATGTCATCGACCAGCAGCACCATGCCATCGTCGATGCGATCGCGGCAGGTGACGAACGCGCGGCCGAGACCGCGATGCGGGCGCATATGCTGACGCTCGCGGCCAATCTGGCGCGCGGGATGGAGGCGGCTGCGCCCGCGTCCGCCATGCGCGACGGCGCCGAGGCCGAGCGGTTCGGCGCGCGGGTCGAAGGGCGCGGAGCGACGAATGGAGGGACAAGATGACGGCGGATGACGCGAAGACGCGCGAAGGCGCGGTGGACGAGGGCCAGATCGCGGCGGCCGAGGCGCTTCTCGGGTTGTGTTTTACGCCTGCCGAACGGCGCCTGATGGTCGGCAACCTCGACGGGCAGATCGCCTCGGCGCAGGCGATCCGGGCGCTGGGGCTGCCCAATGACGCGCCGATGGCCAGCCGTTTCGATCCGCGCCCGCCGGGATTCGCGATGCCCTCGGGGCCGGACCGGCTGCGCTTCGACAGGGTGGCGCCGCCGCTGCCCGCGGCCGCCGAGGATATCGCCTATGCGCCGCTGGTGCATCTGTCGGCCTGGATCGAATCCGGCGCCATAAGCAGTCGCGAACTGACGGAAATTTATCTCGATAGAATAGATGCATACGCGCCAAAGCTCGAGTGCTTTGCGAGCGTGACACCCGATCTCGCACGGGCCGAGGCAGCGGCGGCGGACGCGCTGCTGGCGGCCGGGGTCTGGCGTGGGCCGTTGCATGGCATCCCCTATGCGTTGAAGGATCTCTTCGACACGCGCGGTATCACCACCGGCTGGGGGGCGGAGCCCTATCGCGACCGCGTGCCCGAGAGGGACGCGGCGATCGTGACGCGGCTGCGCGCGGCCGGTGCGGTATTGCTTGGCAAGGCCACCGTGGGCGCGCTGGCCTATAACGACATCTGGTATGGCGGGCGCACCCGCAACCCCTGGAACCTCAACGAGGGGTCTTCCGGATCTTCCGCCGGATCGGCCTCGGCCACGGCGGCGGGTCTGTGCGCCTTCGCCATCGGCACCGAGACCCTCGGTTCGATCACCTCGCCCAGCCACCGTTGCGGCACCACCGGGCTGCGTCCGACCTTCGGGCGTGTCTCGCGCAGCGGTGGCATGGCGTTGTGCGGCTCGCTCGACAAGGTGGGCCCCATCTGTCGTGGCGCGCAGGATACCGCCATGGTGCTGGCCGCGCTCAATGGCCATGACCCGGCCGATCGCGGCTCGATCGCGGCGCCCTTTCATTTCGATGCCGGGGCCGGGATCGAGGGATTGCGGCTGGGCTATCTGCCCGAGGCCTTCGGCGAGGGCGCGACCGCGGTCGATCATGCCGCGCTGGAGGCGGCGCGGGGGCTGGGGATCGAGGTGGTCGAGGTCGACCTGCCGGATCTGCCCTATGGCGCGCTGATGAACATCGTCTATGCCGAGGCCGCGGCCTGGTTCCAGGACCTGACGCTGGGCGGGCGCGACGACATGCTGACCTGGCAGGAGGCCGGCGCCTGGCCCAATACCTTCCGCAAGGCGCATTTCCTGTCCGCCGTCGATCACGTCAACCTCGACCGGCTGCGCTATCAGGTGATGCTGGCGCTCGACGGGTTGTTCGGCCGGGTCGATGCGCTGATCGGGCCGTTTTCCACCGGGCCGATGCTGGTGGCGTCGAATTTCACCGGCCATCCCTGCATTCACCTGCGGGCGGGTTTCCTGGAGATCGGCACGCGCGGTCTGGCGACGCTGGGTTCGGGGCGGCTGACCACCGGCGACGCCGACGAGGCGGGGCGCAAGTTCCGCGTGCCGCAGGGTATATCGCTGTGGGGGCGGCTTTTCGACGAAGGGACCATCGTCAATCTGGCGATGGCACTGGAACAGGCGCTGGGTGTCGCGGGCGAAAGACCCGCCTTCCCGGCATAGGGCAAGGACCCGAGCAGCGGCGCGGGGCCCTTCGGCCCCGGCCCAAGCCCGACAAGAGGCCCGGACCGGCGCCGTCTGGCGGCGCGGCCACGGGACGGGGCGGTATCGCCAGAGCCATGGGCACCGCCGCGCGGTGCCGCAACCAACGGGAGAATGCCATGAAACGCAGGGAGTTTCTGACCTCGACGGCCGCGGTCGTCGGTGGCTCCGTAGGCGCGGGGCTGATGCCGCGCGGTCTTTGGGCGCAGGAGACGCCGAAGAAGGGTGGAACGCTGATCTGGGGTCATTCCGAGACCACGCAGAACCTCGACATCCACAAGACCGGGACCGCCTCGACGTTGCGCGTGCTGCAAAACGTCCACAATTCGATCGTCCCCGACGACAAGAGCTTTGCCATCCGGCCCAATCTCGCCGAGAGTTTCGAGGTGGCGCCGGACGGGCTGCGCTATACCTTCAAGCTGCGCAAGGGGGTCAAGGTCCACAACGGCAAGGATCTGACCTCGACCGACGTGAAATAGTCCTTCGAACGCTGCAAGGACCCCAAGACCGGGGCGGTGAACAAGCCGGTCTTCGATCAGGTCACCGCGATCGAGACGCCCGATCCGCTGACGGTGGTGGTGAAGATGGGCAAGATCAACGCGCCCTTCCTCGCGCGGCT
>JASBUM010000531.1 GCA_030147905.1 Acidimangrovimonas sp. | reverse complement strand
GGAGGGGCCGCGTGCAGCACGCGAGCGGGTAGGGGCGGCGCTACGCGATCTGGGGCCGGGGCTGGGCGACGTCGCATTGCGCTGCTGCTGCTTCCTCGAGGGGCTGGAGACGGCCGAGCGGCGGATGGGCTGGTCGGCGCGCTCGGGCAAGATCGTGCTGCGGATCGCGCTGATGCGGCTCAAGCGTCATTATGACGAGGTGGGCGCGGCGCCCCTGATCGGCTGACCGGCCCCGGGGGGCGCTTGTGCTCGCTGTCGGTGCGGGCGGGCGACCGAGGGGATCGGTACGGCGCACGCGCGCGTGCGGGCTGTGCGAATGGCGGTTGCGCAGGGCAGGCGCGGAGGGGGCCGCGGCCCGGTGCAACCGTGCCTGCGCCGGCCGCCTTCTCGTCCTCTCCCGCCGGCGCCCGCATCATGCATGGCGGGGCTGCGCAGGCCTCGGTTGCGCCGGCCGCCGAAACGGCCTATCTGAAAGGCCGAGCATCAGGGGGATTGACCTTGCGCGATCTCAAGATTCCGGCCCAGCGCCATCCCGAGAAGGCCCACCGCGCCGACAACGGCCAGCCGAAGAAGCCCGCGTGGATCCGGGTCAAGGCCCCGGTCTCGGACGGCTACCGGCGTACCCGCGACATCCTGCGCGACCAGAAGCTCTCGACCGTGTGCGAGGAGGCGGGCTGTCCCAATGTCGGCGAATGCTGGAGCCAGGGCCACGCCACCATGATGATCATGGGCGATATCTGCACCCGCGGCTGCACCTTCTGCAACGTGGCCACCGGCCGGCCCGATGCGCTCGACCCGTTCGAGCCGGGACGGGTGGCCCATGCGGTGGCGGAACTGGGGCTGAAACACGTCGTCATCACCTCGGTCGACCGCGATGACCTCGCCGACGGCGGGGCCGAGCATTTCGCCCAGACCATCCGCGCCATCCGTCATCGCGCCCCCGGGACCACGATCGAGATCCTGACCCCGGACTTCCTGCGCTGCGACGACGCGGTGCTCGAAACCGTCGTCGCCGCCCGGCCCGACGTCTTCAATCACAACCTCGAAACCGTGCCGGGGCTTTACCCCTCGGTCCGGCCGGGGGCGCGCTATTTCCATTCGCTGCGGCTCTTGCAGCGGGTGAAGGCGATGGATCCGTCCATGTTCACCAAGTCGGGCATAATGGTCGGGCTGGGCGAGGACGCCCAGGCCGTACGCCAGGTGATGGACGACATGCGCGCCGCCGATGTCGATTTCCTGACCATCGGCCAGTATCTGCAGCCCACGCCGAAGCATCACGCGATTGCCCGTTTCGTCACCCCCGAGGAATTCGCGGCCTATGAAAAGGCGGCCTATGGCAAGGGTTTCCTGATGGTCTCGGCCACACCGCTCACCCGCTCCTCCTATCACGCGGGCGACGATTTCGCCCGGCTGCGCGCCGCGCGCATCGCCCGCCTCGCCCAGGCCTGACGGGTCCGGTCGCGCGAACCGCCCGGCCCAAGAGGGCCGCCCGGGCGGGTGCCGCGGGCAAGACGGGCAAGACAGCGCCGCACCGGCGGGCGAGAGATCTGGCAGGCCCGA
>JASBUM010000528.1 GCA_030147905.1 Acidimangrovimonas sp. | reverse complement strand
CAACGCCTGCGACATCGGGCTCAGCCCCGATCCGAAGAACGCGATGACGGATCGCTCGACGATGAACAAGATCGTCGAATACATGGCGCTGGAAAAGCCCGTGGTCCTGTTCGATCTGGTCGAGGGCAGGGCCTCGGCGGGCGAGGCCGGGCTATACGCCCGGCCCGACGACCCCGAGGATTTCGCCGATTGCATCGCAGTCCTGCTGCATGATCGCGAGCGCGCGCGGGCCATGGGCGCGATCGGCCGCCGGCGGGTCGAAACGACCCTGTCCTGGGCGCATTCGCGGCCGGCGTTGCTGGCCGCCTACGAGCGTGTCTTCGAACAACCGTGATCGCGTCCGCTTGCCGGCGATCGCCCGTCTGTCCGGATTTCCAGCCGCCCGTCGTTGCCCGCCCGGGCCCAACCACGGTTCCGCGCCGCCCACGCAATGACGCGGCGGTGTCCTCAGACCTGGAAGCGCAGCGGCCGGCGCGGGTCCAGCCACAGCGCCGCCGCCCAGCCGGCGAGGAAGCCGCCAAGATGCGTCTGCCACGCGATCTCGCCGCCGGTCGCGCCAGGCCCAGGCCAGGATCGCGCCGGCAAGCCCGAAGAGCGCGCCCGAGGCCCCGAGCATCGGCGCATTGAGCGACGACAGCCAGCCGAAGCCTGCACCGCCGGCGATCAGCGCGATGAAATACAGCATCGCAAAGCGGGCCTGTCCCAGCCTTGCCGAGACCGGCGCGGCGAGGACCACCAGCGTGAACATGTTCACCGCGACATGCACGAAACCCGCATGCAGGAAACCGTAGGTGACGAACATCGCCACGGGCTGGAGCGGATAGTTCGGCTGCGCGCCGTGCAGCAGGACGCTGAAGAAGGCACCGTAATCGACGGCAAGCATGCGCCAGTCGACCTGACCCCACAGACCCGCATCCGCGCCTTCCAGAACCCCCTCGATCACCAGACAAAGGATCAAGATGGCCCCGGCCACCGGATTGGCGCGGAACCAGCCCCCCATGCGTTGCGGCAGATTGCGGGCCAGCCCGGCCCCGGTATGATTGCGCTCCATCCCGTTCAGATGCGGCTGTCGGGTCGCGATTGCAAGGCCAAAGCGCGGGGTGACGCGGCCTTCCCTTCGCATCGGGCTGGCGATCCCCCGCTCGCGGGCCCGGTGCCGGCGCGCGCGAGATCACGCGGGGATGGGTCCACGCCCGGATCGGGCAGCGCCTGCGCCCGGCTTCCGGAGGCGGCCGGGACGAAGGGGGCCGCTACCGCCCGCTTTCGCGATCCGCCCCCGCGGTGGCGAAATCGAGCGCGACGAAGATCCGTGCGTTGCGCGTGCCGCCGCCCTGCCGGCTCCATGCCCGCAGGATCGCGACGCCACCCGAAAGCGACCAGCGATGGTTGAACCGGTGACGGATCCGCGCGCGCAGGCGTGCCCATTCGCTGCCCGCGACGAGGCCCGATCCGGCGTCAGAGACCCGGCCGAAGCCGGCCTCGAGATCCAGACGGTCGCGCCGGGTCAGAAATCGT
>JASBUM010000516.1 GCA_030147905.1 Acidimangrovimonas sp. | reverse complement strand
CGGAATCGGTGGTGTTCTGGTAATAGCGCAGGCCCGCGAAGGACATGATGCGCCCGGCGAGTATGTCGATCTCTTCATAGGCGCGGACGCATTCGAGAAGGGCCGCGGCGTCGAGCGTGGCGAGCTTGCCCTCGTAGCGCGCGGCGAAGTCGGTGCAGGAACGCTCCAGCGTGGCGAGATCGCGGGCCAGCTCCGGCGCCTCGGGGCCGCTGTAGAGATCGCCCAGATCCCATTCGGGAAGGTTGCCCAGGCCCGGGCCTCCGGCGCCGGACTCGCGGTCTTGGACGATCGGGCGGTGGCCAGGGCGGGGAAGGAAATGAAACATGGAGAGCCTCTCGATTGGTTCCATCCATCTAGGGGCGGGCGCGGGGGTGGCGCAAGGGGGACAGGGCGCGGAGGGTTGCGTGCGCGGCGAGCCGGGCCCGTGCGCTGCGGGCCGGTGCGTGGCGGGCCGGTGCGTGGCCGGCAGGTGCGTGGCGGGCAGGTGTGTGGCGGGCGGGTTGCGGGGCGGGCGAGTTGCTGGGCGGGCCGCGGGCCGCGGCGGAGCGGCGGGTGCGATCGGACGATTGCATGCTGTGGGCCGCGCGCCTAGGCTGGAGGGCGTGTCATCCGGTGCACCCGATCCGATGCGCCCGACCCGGGCCCGGTTGGCGGTGCGGGTGCCGCCCCAGGGTGTGGCCCGTGCGGCCCTGTGGCGCTATCGTCCGGGGCGCCCCTGTCCGGGCGATCGTGGTGCGGGCTAGCGCGCCTGCCAGGACAGCGTGCCGGGACTGATCGGGGCCGCGGGTCGGGTTCGGGCGGAATGCGGAATGCAGAATGCGGACTGGGGGCCGGGGGGAGAGCGCGGCGATGCGGCAGTTTCAGACGGATGGCGGCCTGGCCGTAGGCCGAGCGAGCGGTTGCGGACATGTCGTTTCGCGTGGCGGCAGATCGCGGCGCGGCGGGGGATGCGGCTGGGGATGCGCGCGATGACCCGGGTCCTGGTGACGGAGCCGGTCCATCCCGATGCACTGGCACTCCTGCGTGGGCGCGGGCTCGAGGTCATCGATGGCGCCTTGCTGAGCGCGGGCGAGCGCGCCGAGGTGCTTGCCGAGGTCGAGGCCATCCTGGTTCGGACGATGGTCTTGCCCGGGGCGGTGATGGCGCCGCCTCTGCGTCTGGTGGCCAAGCATGGTACCGGCGTCGACAACATCCCGCTTGGCGCCGCCCGTGCCGCCGGCGTGACGGTGGCGAACACGCCGGGCGCCAACGCCGGATCGGTGGCCGAACATGCGCTGATGCTGATGCTGGCGCTGGCCAAGCGGCTCGGGCCGATGCAGGCGCGGGCGCGGGCCGGGCTGCCGGCCGATCCGGCGGCAGGGGTTTGCGATCTGGCCGGGCGGCGGCTTCTGGTGGTGGGTTATGGGCGGATCGGCCGCCGGGTGGCGGCGCTGGCGCAGGCCATCGGGATGGAGGTGCATGTCTTTGCCCCCGGCCGGTCGGGCGAGCGGACGGCCGAGGGCTACCGACAGTGGCACGATCTCGGGGCCGCGCTTGGCATCGCGGAGGTGCTCTCGCTGCATTGTCCGCTGAACGAGGCCACGCGCGGGTTGATCGATGCCGCGGCGCTGGCGCGCCTGCCGGACGGGGCGCTGCTGGTCAATACCGCGCGTGGCGGGCTGGTTGACGAGGCGGCGCTTGGGCATGCGGCGGCG
>JASBUM010000512.1 GCA_030147905.1 Acidimangrovimonas sp. | reverse complement strand
CGCAAGACGCTGCGCCGGTGGCGTCGCGACCACCCGGGATTTCGCAGCTTTACCGTGCTGCGCCATCCGCTTGCCCGCGCCCATGCGCTGTTTTGCGAGATGATGACCTCCGGGCGCTATCCCGAACTCCGCCGTCACCTGTCGCGGCTGCGCGCGATCGACCATCCGACCGATCCGGCCGATCCGGCCTATGACCTCGATGCGCATCGTGCCGGATTCCTGCGGCTGCTGCATTTCCTGAAGGGCAATCTCGGTGGGCAGACGGGCCTGCGCGTCGATGCGGCCTGGGCCAGTCAGGCCGCGATTCTCGACGGGTTTCGCGCCTTCGGCGGCCCCGATCTGGTGCTGCGCGAGGAGCAGCTCGATCGGGGGCTCACCTTCCTTGCGGATGAACTCGGTTGTCGCGCGCCGGACCCGGCGCCGGCGCCCCCTGAAGCCGCGCCCTTCCCCCTTGAACGCGTGGTCACGGAAGAGATCGAGGACGCCGCGCGCGAGGCCTATCAGCGCGACTACGACGCGCTCGGCTTCGGTGCATGGCCCGGCGTGGACAGCGGCGGATAGCGAAAGCGCGCGCGGGTGGGTCCCGCACCGAAGGTGACAAAGGGGGCTGCGGGCTTTGCCCGATCGCCGGTGAAATCGATCGGGATCGGCTTGGCCAGGACAGTCGCCCCGGCTTCGATACCGGCCCCCCGGCTTCGATACCGGTCGCTGTCGCGATCGTGGGGCGCCGGACGGGGATGCCTCGTCGCCGGCTCAGGCGGCCTGGATCGTGCTGCGCGCCTCGGTCAGGATCGCATAGAGCGTGCTGGGTTCGGAATTGGCGCGCAGCTTGGCGCAGACCCCGCTGTCGCGCATGGTGCGCGAAACCAGCGCCAGCGCCTTGAGGTGGTCGACACCGGAATCCTTCGGCGCGAACAGCGCAAAGACCAGATCCACCGGCTGGCGGTCGACCGAGTCGAAATCGAGCGACTTTTCGAGACGGAAGAAGACGCCGACGATATCGTCGAGCGTCTCCAGCCGCGCATGGGGCAGGGCGATGCCGTGGCCCACGCCGGTGGGCCCCAGGCTTTCGCGTTCCTGCAATCCGTCGATGGCCGCACTGGCCTCGACGTCGTAGACCGTGGCAGCGGCCTCGCCCAGTTCCTGGAAGAGCCGCTTCTTGCTGGTCAGATGGCCAACCACCCGGACCGCGCCGGGTTTGAGGATGCGTGAAAGGTCCATGCGCGCTCTTGCTTCCGACATCGCGCCGCGCGGGCGCCTACTTCGTGTTCACGGGATCGATCCAGCCGACATTTCCATCATCGCGGCGATAGACGACATTGATCCCGTTGTGCTTCTCGTTCCTGAACACCAGAAGCTGCGATCCCCCCAGTTCCATCTGCATGACCGCTTCGCCTACGGAGAGCGACGGAATGCGCGTCTCCATCTCGGCGATGATCATCGGCTTCAGGCTGTCGGGTTCCGCATCTTCGGGCCCATCGGATGCGGCGAGGATATAGGCCGAGCCGTCGGCGAATTCAACCGGTTCGGCACGACTGCGCTGATGATCTTTCAGCCTGCGCTTGTAGCGGCGCAGCTGCTTGTCCATCTTCTCGCGACAGCCTTCGAAGGCGGCGTAGACCTCGTTGGCATGGCCGCGCGCGCTCGCGCTCAATCCGGTCGAGAGATGAACGGTGGCTTCGCAGACGAACTGGTGGGCGCTGCGCGAGAAGACCACGACCGCGTCCGTGGGGCGTTGGGAATATTTGCTGACCGTCTCGTCAAGTTCAGATTTCACATGGGTCTGCAACGCATCGCCGATGTCGATCTGTTTTCCACTGATCTGGTAGCGCATATTGCCTCCTTCGCTGTTCGGGTCTGTTCATGCCTGCGGTGCAAGCTGTTGACCCGGTTAATTTTCTGGAGAACGCCCGCGTTTGTTCCTGCCGCGGTCAGGATCTGGATGTCCTGGTTCGCCGGCGGTTGCGGGAAGGTGGAATTCGCATGCATCCCCTGTATTTGGCGACAGTTCGCCGTGAAATGTCAACGCCGTCATTGCACAACATTCGCCGGATCGCCTCGTCCGACAGCGGTGCACCGGGCGGCTCGTGTTCGATCATCCGCCGGATCGCGATACGCACGGCATGGGCCGATACCTCCATGCCGTCGCCGCGCGGCAACGCCACCGAGAAGAACATCGAAAGCGGGTAAAGAGTTCCCTCGAAAGCCAGCGCCTTGCCTGCGACAGCACGCCCCAGTGTGGAGGGGTGCATCGCCAGTTCATCGGCCATGCTCTGCCGGCTCATGGGGTGCAGATGCTCCGCCCCGTCGGTGAAGAATCGCGCCTGGGCGACCAGAATCTGCTGACCGATTCGCATCAGGGTGGCGCCGCGACCTCGCACCGCGCGGATCAGGCCCTCGGCCCTGACGCGAGCGGCGGCAGTGAACGGATCGTCTAGATCGCCCATCCGTGCCAGCAGCGCGTCGTCGAGCGCGAGCCCGGGTTCGGCCTCGCGGCTCAGGCGCACCGACAGGCCGCCGCCGGCCTTTCGCTCGACCAGCAGATCCGGCACCAGCGGAGGGGTCAGTTCGCCGTCCGCCTGTACAGGATGAGGATCGAGCGTGCGCAGCGCGGCCGCGATCTGCCGTAGCCGCCCGCGGGGCAATTCCAGCAGTTTGCCAAGCGACGTCCAGCGTTCATCGGCAAACTGCGCCAGATGGGCGACGACAACGTCCGCAAGGTCGCGGTCGATGCCGTGATCGCCCAGTTGCAGCGCCAGGCATTCCGAGAGGTCCCGCGCCCCTACCCCGGTCGGTTCACAGGCCTGAAGTGCCCGAAGCCCGGCCAGAAGCGTTTCCTCCCCGACCCCCGTGGTGGCGGCGATCGCCTCGAGCGAATCGTCGAGATAGCCGTCGTCGCGCAATTCGCCGGCCAGATATTCGGCGCTTGCCCGGACATCGGCCGACAGCGACATCGCCCCGATCTGGGCCCGCAGCCCCTCGACCAGCGAGGGCCGCGCGGCGACGGTGTCGAGCGCCATGTCGAACTGTGACGCGCTGCCGGCGGCGCCCGCGCGGTGGCGCATGGTCAGGAACGGGTTCTCGCTGGCTTCGCGCTGGATTTCCTGCAACAGGTCCAGCGCCGGCATGCGCAAGAGCTGCAGCGAGTGCCGCATCGACGGCGTCAGTGCGATGATCTGCCGCTGCCTGACCTGGAGAGAGGCGCGCACCGCTACCATGGGCGCCCCGGATCAGGAGATGCGGAAGTTCTGTCCCAGATAGACGCGGCGCACGTTCTCATCGCGAATGACCTCGTCGGCCGTGCCACTCATCAGCACCGTTCCTTCATGAAGGATATAGGCGCGGTCCACGATTTCCAGTGTTTCGCGCACGTTGTGATCGGTGATCAGGATTCCGATGCCGC
>JASBUM010000507.1 GCA_030147905.1 Acidimangrovimonas sp. | reverse complement strand
ACCCGCTCCTCGAGCGTGAAGAGCGGTCCCTTGTCGCGGTTGATCGCCACCCCGATCACCAGCCGGTCGACCAGCACGGTGGCGCGTTGAATGATATCGAGATGACCCAAAGTCACCGGATCGAAAGTTCCCGGATAAAGTCCGACCCGCATCATCGCCCTCCTGCGCTTTGACGCACGCAACGATATTGCGTCCGTCATTGCAAGAGGCTGCCCCTAGAATCCCTTGATCATCCCCTCGAGCGCGTCCTTTTCCATCGCCAGCTCGGTCAGCCGCGCCTTGACCACGTCACCGATCGAGATCAGCCCCACCATCTCGCCGCCCTCGACCACCGGCAGGTGACGGAAGCGGCCCTCGGTCATCCTTGTCATCACGCTCTCGACCGCTTCGTCGAGCGCGCAGGTCTCGGGATCGCGCGTCATCATGGAAGCCACGGTGTCGTTCAGGCACACCGGTCCGCGCCGCCCCAGCGAGCGCACCAGGTCGCGTTCCGAGATGATCCCCTCGGCACGCTTTCCGTCTCCGGACGCGACCAGCGCCCCGATGCCGCGCGCTGCCATCAGTGCCGCGGCCTCCGACACGCGGCTTTGCGGCGCCACCGTCACGACGCCGTCATCGGCCTTGGATTTCAGGATCTGTTGAACCAGCATCAGCGTCACTCCCTTTCAGGATCATGATCCTCAGGCTCCGCCGATCACGTGATCGTGTCAAGCGGACGAGGGGTCGTGGCGCGGCGCAGGCGCCCCTCGGCCGATGCGGGCGAAGGCAGCCCCGGTCCGCTCATCCCGACGGCTCCGGGCCCGGGCCGGCCGTTTCCGGATCCGCGGCCTTCGCCGCCGGCCCCGTTCCCGCACGCCCCGCCGCCCCCTCGAGCCGTGCAACCTCGCGCCGGATCCCCTGGGCCAGCAGATCGGCAAAACGGTTCAGCCGCGACACGCGGCGGTCGTCGGCATGCCGGATCAGGTAGAAGGCCCGGCGCAGGCCGAGCATGTCGGGAAGGACCTGCACCAGTTCGGGCGCCGACGGCAGGGCGAAATCGTGCATCACGCCCAGCCCCGCGCCCTGCCGCAGCCAGCTCATCTGGACCGTCACCGAGTTCGAGGCGAGATCGACCGTTTCCGCCCCCATCTCCCCCATGTAATCGAGTTCGCGGTCGAAGATCATGTCGGCGATGTAGCCGACGAAGCGATGGCTTCCCAGATCGGCGCGCCCGCGGATCGGCGGGTGACGGGCGAGATAGCCGCGGCTCGCGACCAGATGGAGGTGATAGTCGGTGAGTTTCTGCACCACGAGCCGCCCGGCCGCAGGCCGGCTGACCGCGATCGCCATGTCGGCCTCGCGCTTGGACAGGTTGAACACACGCGGCAAGGCGACGATCTGCACCTCGAGCCCGGGATTCTCGGCACAGATCCCGGCCACCACCTGCGGCAGGAGAAAGGTGGCGCAACCATCCGGCGCCCCGATGCGGATCTGCCCAGAAAGCCCGCCCGGCACGCCGCGCAGCTCTTCCGCCGCCCCGGCAAGCGCCTGCTCGGCGCGCAGCGCATGCGCCATCAGCCGCGCACCCTCTTCGGTCAGCGCATAGCCCTGCGGCGAACGGGTGAAAAGCCGCGCCCCCACCGCATGCTCCAGTCGCGCCACCCGACGCCCGGCGGTCGCCGCATCGATCCGGAGCGCCCGCCCCGCCCCGCTCAGCCCTTCGGCGCGCGCGACCGCCAGAAACACCCGCAGATCGTCCCAGTCCATCTTGGCTCCCTGCCCTCACTCGACCCGGCACAAGCCGCCGCGCCGTCCGATCCCCGGCCGCGCGCACAGGCCACAGGCGCCAACCGGCCCGCGCAACCTTCGGTCCCCACCCGCCCGGTTCCTCTTCCGGACCAAATACCGCCGCCGGAGGCATCCTCCGCAGCCGCCCGCACCGCCCGGCCGACCTTTGCATATATGCAAATCAGTTTTGAATTCTTGCCTCTTCCTGCGGCAAAAACGCAAGCCTATTGTAGCCGCGAACAAGTACGAGGAGGCTTCGATGAAAGAACTCAGCCACTGGATCGACGGCAAGCATGTCACGGGCAGGTCGGGCCGCTTCGGCGATGTCTACAACCCGGCGACGGGCGAGGTTCAGGCGCGCGTGCCGCTCGCGTCGGCCGCCGAACTCGACGCCGCGGTCGCCAGTGCCGCCGCCGCGCAGACGAAATGGGCCGCCGTCAACCCGCAGCGCCGCGCCCGGGTGATGATGGAATTCGTCCGGCTTCTGAACCGCGACATGGACAAGCTGGCCGAGGCTCTATCGGCCGAGCACGGCAAGACCTTCCCCGATGCCAAGGGCGATGTGCAGCGCGGGCTTGAGGTGATCGAGTTCTGCATCGGCGCGCCGCATCTGCTGAAGGGCGAATTCACCGATAGCGCCGGCCCCGGCATCGACATGTATTCGATGCGACAGCCTCTGGGCGTGGTCGCCGGCATCACGCCTTTCAATTTCCCTGCGATGATCCCGATGTGGAAGATGGGCCCGGCGCTTTCGGCCGGCAATGCCTTCATCCTGAAACCGTCCGAGCGCGACCCCTCGGTGCCCCTGATGCTGGCCGAATTGCTGCAAGAGGCCGGCCTGCCCGACGGCGTGTTGCAGGTCGTCAACGGCGACAAGGAGGCGGTGGATGCGATTCTCGACAATCACACGATCCAGGCCGTGGGTTTCGTCGGCTCGACCCCGATCGCCGAATATATCTACGCCCGCGGCTGCGCCAACGGCAAGCGGGTGCAATGTTTCGGCGGCGCCAAGAACCACATGATCGTGATGCCCGATGCCGACATGGACCAGGCCGCCGATGCGCTGATCGGCGCGGGCTTTGGTGCCGCGGGCGAGCGTTGCATGGCGATCTCGGTCGCGGTGCCGGTCGGCGACAGGACCGCCGATGCGCTGATCGAACGGCTGGTGCCGCGGATCGAGAAGCTCAAGGTCGGCCCCTATACCGCGGGCGACGATGTCGATTACGGCCCGCTGGTCACCCGCGCCGCGATGGAGCGGGTCAAGGGCCTGATCGGCTCGGGCGTCGATGCGGGCGCCGAACTGGTCGTCGATGGCCGCGATTTCAAGTTGCAGGGCTATGAGAACGGC
>JASBUM010000505.1 GCA_030147905.1 Acidimangrovimonas sp. | reverse complement strand
CGCTCGGCGGGGAGGTCGGCGGCGGGGACGGGAATGTTCCATATCCCGCGCTCAAGGCTGTCGCCCGACTTCCAGCGGCGAAAGACCAGGGGCGTGGCGGGCCGCTCCACCACCGGCAGCAGCGTGATCGCGCCCTGTGCGCGCAACGTCTCGGCCCAGGGGCGCAGGTCCGGCTCTCCCTTGATCGGCCAGTAGAGCGCCACCCGCAACCCGCCGCGATCGCGCCCGAGCGCACCGAGCCGAGCCTCCAGCGCCTCGATCAGCGCGATATCCGCCTGCTTTCGCGCGCTCACGGCCAATGCGCGCCGCATCTCGATCAGGCGCTGCCGTTCCGCCCGGCGCCATCGCTGGACATCACGCGCGGTCTGGGCATCGACCAGCCCCATGTGGGCGGGGTCGACCAGATGGGCATGGCAGGGCGGATCGCCGGGCAGATCGTCGTCTTCGCGTTGCATGGGAAGCCTCCTGGGCGGAGCCGACCATGTCGTGCCCCGCAGGGCGCGCCCGTTCCCGACGCCGGCCGTCAGAATTCGACCTCCCGGCCTGCCCGCGCCCTGCTGCAAGGGCGCCCGGCAGGGGCCGGCGGCCGCGCGCCGTCGTCATCGCCGGTGCGGGCCCGGTCAATCGCACCGATATTGTGGCGAAAATGTCTCTCTACCCAAACTCTGGCGGTCGCCCTATAGTGCCTGTGGAAAAGTTCGACCGGACCCCGAGGTAGAGGCAATGCGTTGTCCGTTTTGCGGAAATATCGACACGCAGGTTAAGGATTCACGTCCGGCGGAAGATCACGTCGCCATCAGGCGCCGGCGCTTCTGCCCCGCTTGCGGAGGGCGTTTCACCACCTATGAAAGGGTGCAGCTGCGCGACCTCGTGGTCATCAAGAGCTCGGGGCGGCGAGAGGATTTCGACCGCGACAAGCTCGAACGTTCGATCCGCATCGCGATGCAGAAGCGCCCGATCGAACCCGAACGCATCGACCAGATGATCTCGGGTATCGTGCGCCGCCTCGAAAGCCTGGGCGATACCGACATTCCCAGCCGCACCATCGGCGAGATCGTGATGGAGACACTGGCGCGGATCGACACCGTCGCCTATGTGCGCTTCGCCAGCGTCTACAAGAATTTCCAGGCCGCCGACGATTTCGACAAGTTCGTCTCGGAACTCCGCCCCACCGGGGCCGCCGAGGAGTGAGCGCCGGGACCGACAGCCGTTTCATGCGGCTGGCGCTGGCGCTGGGTGCACGGGGGGCGGGCCGGGTCTGGCCCAATCCCGCCGTCGGCTGTGTCATCGTGCGCGAGGGGCGCATCTTGGGACGCGGCTGGACCCAGCCGGGCGGCCGGCCGCATGCCGAAGTGCATGCGCTCGCCCAGGCCGGCGCGGCGGCCGCCGGTGCCACCGCCTATGTCACGCTGGAGCCCTGCGCCCATCACGGGCATACGCCGCCCTGCGCCGATGCGCTGGTGAGGGCCGGGGTGGCGCGCGTGGTCACCGCGCTCGGCGATCCCGACCCGCGTGTCGCCGGGGCGGGGCATGCGCGGCTGCGCGAGGCGGGGATCGCGGTCGAGGAACGGGTGGAGGCGGAGGCCGCGCGCCGGGCGCATCAGGGGTTTCTGACCCGGCTGGCACTGGGGCGGCCGATGGTGACGCTCAAGCTGGCGACCAGCCTCGACGGGCGCATCGCCACGGCAAGCGGCGAAAGCCGATGGATCACGGGTCCGGGGGCACGCCATTTCGTCCATGCGCGGCGCCTCGATCACGATGCCGTCCTGATCGGGGCGGGTACCGCGCGGGCCGACGATCCGATGCTTGACGTGCGCGGCTTCGGCGCGGTGACGCAGCCGGTGCGGGTGGTGGCGGCGCGGGGGCTCGATCTTCCGACCGGGGGACGGCTTGCGCGCAGCGCCGGGGCGCAGCCGCTATGGCTGATCCACGATCCGGCGGCGACCCCGCCGGGGCGGGCCGAGCAATGGGCCCGCCTCGGCGCGCGGCTGTTTGCGGCTGTATCCGCCGGCGGCGACGACGGTGCTGCGGGCGACGGTGCTGCGGGCGACGGGGCGGGCGCGCAGGGCGATAGCGCGGCGGCGGGGATGGGCGGCGGGCTCGATCCCGGCGCGATGCTGTCGGTACTGGGCGCGGCCGGACTGACCCGGGTCCTGTGCGAAGGGGGCGGCGCGCTGGCGGCGGCGCTGCTGCGCGCCGATCTCGTCGACCGGCTGCTGCTGTGCCAGGCGGGTGTCGTCCTCGGGCGCGAGGCGCGCGCGGCGGTGGGTGAGATGGCGATCGCGCGGCTCGCGGCCGCGCCACGGTTCACCCTTGAAGGTAGTGCCGAGGTCGGCGGCGACACGGTGCAGAACTGGTGGCGCGACCGGGCGATCGGCTGAAACACGTCCGGACAGGGGCAGGGGCGGGGGCAGGGGCAGCCACAGCGGGGCCGGTGCGGACGGACGTCCGGGCACGATCGGGGTCGGTGGCGTTCGGCGTCCGGCGCGGCCCCCGTCAACTGGCGTCCTGTCAACGGGTGTTTGTCAACGGGGGCCTGTCAACCGGGGGCTTGTCACCGCGGCACATGTCAGCCGCCGCCCGGGTTCAAGGGACCGGACAGGGACCGGACGTTGCGGGGCGCGATCATCGGTGGCCGTCGCGGCGGCGCCCAGCCGTCAAGCCCCCTGTCGTCAAGCCCCCTGTCGTCACGCCCCCTGACGTCGAGTCCTTGTGGTAAAGCCCCGTCCGGCAAGCCGGATCGCGGGGCACTGTCAGGCAAGGGACGGTCGCTCTGGCCGCCTCCCTCGCGGTGCCGGGCTCACCAAGGCCGGGCTCACCAAGGCCGGGCTCATCAAGGATTGCGACGCCCGCGCCAGAGCCACGCCTGACCGGCCAGAAGGCCCTGCGCCTTGGCCAGCGTGCGGTTGACCGGCCCGACGCGCGGCAGGCTGCCGGTGGCAAGACGTTCCACGATCACCTCGGGCGGGCAGGGCAGACCGCTTTGCGGATCGCGATAGCGCGGATAGGCGATCAATGCCGCATGGACCAGCGTCGCCAGATCGGGCCGGGCGCGGCGGCGCGTGGGGATCAGGCCCAGATCTTCGGTCAGGCCCCATCCGGCATAGAAGGGCGCGCCGAGGCAGGTCACCTTGCGCCCGCGCAGCAGCGCCTCGAAGCCGAGCCCCGAAGTCATCGTCCAGACCTCGTCCACCGCCTCGATCAGCACCGCCGGATCGGCGCGGTGGGCGATCAGGTCGGCCAGCCGCAGGGCCTCGTTCTCGGGCACGGCGCCCGGACGCAGCCCGGCCTCGACATCCGGGTGGGGCTTGTAGATCAGCACCGCATGCGGATTGTCGGCGCGTACCCGGCGCAGCAGCCCGAGGTTGGTGGTGACCCCGCGCGCGCCGCGGGTGATCGAGGCGTCGTCCTCGACCTGGCCGGGGACGAGAATGCGCAAGCCCTCGGGCAGTTCGGGCAGGGCGCGGGGGCCGAGGTTGTATTTCGAAAGCCGCTCCCGCGTGAGCCGGTCGATCAGCCTTTCGGCGCGGGCCCGCCCGCCGGGCGGCAGTGGCGCGGCGATCAGACGCTCGAGCCGGCTCTCGTGCCGCGGATCGTAGTAGATCCCGAGATCGTCGGCCACCAGCGACAGCGCCGGAACCAGCGCCGCCCCCAGCCCGCGCGAGCGCAGGAAACCATCCTCGACCCGGCGCAGCGGGATGCCGTCGCGCGCCGCCTCTCGCGCCAGCGCCGGCGGTTCGTGCCCGGCCCAGACCAGCAGGCCGCGGCCCTCGCGCCGGGCGCGGGCCAGTGCCGCGGGTGCGGCCGAGGCGAAACGCAGCCGCCGCCAGCGTCCGAAAGCCCGCTGAAGGGGCGCGCGCTTCCACAATCGCATGCCCAGCGCGACATGGCCGCGCGAATCCTCACGCCACACGCGGGCCTCGGCCTCGATCTGGTCGAGGGCCTGCTCGAAGCTGCACAGGCGGTCCCGGCAGGGATCGTACCAGACCGGATAGAGCAGCATCGTCGCGGTGAAAAGCTGCGCGCGCGTCAGACGTCGTCCGCGGCCCGGGCTTGGCTCGGCATCGCTTGTCAGGTCCCAGCCCGCATAGAAGGGGCGGCCGAAGACGCGCGGACGGTGCCCGGCGAGGATCGCCTCGAACCCCATCTGCGAAGAGACGGTATAGACCGCGACCGCCCCCTCCAGCAGCCGCCAGGGCGATAAGGGATCGTCCAGCAGGACGGTGCGCGCGTCCAGATCGGCGGGGCCGAAATGGCCCGCACGCAGGCCGCGTGCGGTTTCCGGATGGGTCTTGATGACGATGCGCGCGCCGGGGTTCTCGTCGCGCGCGGCGGCCAGCATGTCGGCGAAACGCGCGGGCCGCATGCCGCCCATCCGCACCGAGGCGTCGCCTGCGAGCTGATCGATCACCAGCACGTAGCCGGGCGCGGGCGGGGCGATCTGCGGATCGTGGATGTTGTATTTCGACAGATCGGCGGCGACCAGCCGCGCCATCGCCTCGCGGGCACGGCTGAGCAGGGCATGATCGTCGAGCGGATCCTCGGCCAGAAGACGGACCAGGCGGCCGGGACGCGCGGGGTCGTAATGCATCCCCTCCTCGTCGATCACCAGCCCCAGCGGCGGATCGCCCAGCCGCCCGGGCCGGATCGAGCGGATGAACGCGTCCTCGATGCGCACCAGCCGCGCCCCGCGCCGGGCCGCAACCCATTCGCCGCGCGCCGCGCGCGGGCCGTGGCCCCAGACGCCGACGGCCGCGCCCTCGGGCGGCAGGCCGAAGGCCGTCTCGTAGCCTGCCAGCTCCAGGATGCTCCGGACCCGCCCGCGCCGCAGCAGGCCGCCGCTGTAACAGTAAAGCCGCCGGCGGATGGCTCCGCCGGCGGCCTGGCTGGTCTCGACGGACCCGTGGGCCATCACTTGCCCTGCAGCGTGGTACCCAGCGTATTGCCCGTGGTCGCGGTCGTCAGCGTATTGGCGCTGGCGAAGGTGCCGGTGATCAGGGACAGGGTCTTTTGCCATTGGACGAAGGGCGCCTCGGTGACATAGACGGTATCGCCGTCGCGGATCATGAAGTCTCGCGCGTTGAACATGCCGTTGGGCGCGGTCAGGTTGAGCACGTAGATCATCCGCTGCGGTCCCTGCAGATCTTGCCTCCCCAGCACGGCGTTTGCAATCGCCGCAGGATCGTTGCGGAAGACGAAGATCCCGGTCGGATCGGCCAGCGCGGTATTGAGCCCGCCGACCTGCGCGATCGCCTCCAGCGCGGAAAGCGTCTGGGTGGAGAAGGGAACGCGGCTTTGGGTGCCGGTGGCGCCGAGCGCGGTGAAATAGCGCTGATCACGTTCGACATAGACCCGGTCGTTGTTGCGCAGCGCTATGTCGAGGCTGGGATTGGCATAGAGATCGGTCAGCCAGATCTTTTCCGTCCGCCGCCCGCGGGTCACCTGGACAAGGGCGGATTCGGCCGGAATGGCGACGCCGCCGGCGCGGGCGATCATCGAGGCCAGCGTGCGCGTCGGCCGGGTGATCGGGTAGACCCCCTGCGCCGCGACCGCGCCCTCGACGGTGACCGATGCTCCGTCGCCCGGCACCCGGCTGATCGAGACCTGCGGGTCGGGCGTCTGGCTGGCGAGCTTGCGCGTCACCGTCTCGCGGAGCGCCTCGACCGAACGGCCGGCGGCGCGGATCCGCCCGGCATAGGGCACGTAGATGAAGCCCTGGCCGTCGACCTCGACGTCATTGAGCACCGTGGCCTTCTGGCCCGGCACGCCCAGCAGCGGGTTCTGCACGTTCTCGTAGACCGAGATCGCCAGCTTGTCGCCCGCGTGGATGGTGTCGGACCCGATTTCCGGCGCGTTTATGAAGGATCGCGAAAACCCGAGCGCAGGAACGACCGAGGTGGCGCGGGTGACGCGTTCGTTGACCTGGACGATGAAGGCATCGCCCTTGCGCTGAACCGAACCGGCGAAGATCTCGCTCTTGTTGGGGCCAGAGCGCGGAATGCCGCAGGCTGCGACCAGCGCCACGAGAAGAAACAGGGCCACGGTTCGGGCCCTTCTCGGGGTGGAAAATCTCACTGCGCAAGCTCCTTGTCTGGAAACTGCCTCAAGTTTTTTTTGTAAAGCTACAAAAAGGCGGCATAAAAGGCCAGCTTTCCGTGTCCGGTTCAGCCCACGGCGCGCAACTGTTGCCGTGGTGCCGCTTTGCCACTGCGCAACGTGTCGTAGGGGTCGTCGGGGGCAAGGATCATGTCGACCACCTGACGCAACAGGACACGGCGCCCTCGGGCCGAGTAGAAACCGCCCGGAATCTGCGAGGTTTCAAGCAGATAGTGCCGGTAATCGCGATAGGCGCGGCCGTCGGGGCGGCTTGGATCGCCGAAGAATTCGGCCAGCGGCTGGTTCGAGACGAATTCGGGTTTGGCAAAGACGGCATCGCCGAAGACGCGCAGCGGAAGACCCCGCCAGAGCACCTGCTGCGCCGAGGTCGAATTCACCGTGACCGCGCTGCGCGCATGATCGAGGAGTGCCGCAAGCTTGCCGCCACGGACGAAATGGACCCGCGCCGCCACCCCGTTGGCGCGTGCCAGCCGGCGGATCTCGGCCTTGACCGGAACGCGACCGTCTTCCAGCGGATGGGCCTTGAAGACAAGATGGTGGTGGCGTGGGGCGCCGGCGGCGAAGCCCTCGATGCACAGCGCGATGAATTCGGTCATGCTGCGGAACGGGCTGTGGATCTGGAAGCTTGCGTCATGTTCCAGTTGCAGCAGTGCCAGGTGATAGGGGAAGCCGCCGTTGCGGATCCGGCGGGTGGCGATGACGCGTTCCGCGACATGCAGTGGCAAGAGCAGCAGCCGCAGCAGATGCAGCCGGAATTCGCGCCCCACCGAGATCGCCCGGTGCGGACGGTAATGCCGATAGGCGCGGCGCCGGGTCATGACGAAGTAATGATAGAGCGCGCCGTAGAAGATGTGGTGACGCATGTCGCCCCAGCGTGCCGGCGCGTCGGGCTGGGTCATGTCGAGTTGCGCCAGCGCCGTCTGCATTTCCCGCAGGCTCAGCTGCATGAGCCGCGAATTGCCGTTGGCGCCGCCGCGCTCGTAGCTGATCCAGTAGGGGCGCAGATAGCCTTCCTCGAAGACATGGACGGTGACGCCCGCGCGTTTGGCCTCGGCGATCGCCTCGGCGTGGATCTGCCGGGTGTCACCATAAAGCACGAGATCGGTGATCGCGTGATCCGCGATCAGCCGTGCGCAGGTTTCGGGCCAGTCCGCGGGCCTGCCGCGATAGGCGATGTAGCTCGGGCGGTGACGCCAGAAGACGCGGTCGCCCTGGTTGAACCCCACCCGCCAGACCTCGGCGCCGGCGGCGCGCAGGATCGTTCCAAGGCGCTGGAAGAAGGGCCCGTGCGGTCCCTGCAGGAACAGGAAACGCCGCCCCGCCGGTGGGGGCGCGGGCTTTGACGGGGCTGTCCTGGTGCGTTCCAATCCTTCCGGCCTCCGCCGTGTCGGCACCCAATCTGGCTGCATTTGGTTAAAGCTTGCAAAAGATGCTGGCAAACATGCCGGGCAGCAATATGGCGGATTCGCGGCCCGAACATAGCGATCCCCGCGCGGTTGCGGCAAGCGGGCTGCTTGCATGGCCGCTCCGGCGCCGGTGCCCGAGCACCCGCTGCCGGCCCTTCCGGGCACTGTCGCACCATCGGAGTCTGGGGTCGGCGCCGCGCGGGCGTGTCGGGGCGAGACCGGGGCGAGAGCGGGACGGGGCGAGGGCGGGGCGGGCGCGGGGGCGGGGGCGGGGTGTGCAACGCGCCGTCGTGCGGCGCGCGGCCGCTTCGCGCGCGGGACTTGCGCGGCGGATGTCGGCGGATTAGGTCGGAAGCTGGCCGCGCCTGAGCGGGCACCGCCGACGGGTGGCACGGACGGGTGGCACGGGCCTTCGCATGCCGGGCGGCCTGCCGGCAGACGGCTTGCCGCGGGCGATCGCGCCGCGTGCGACACCGCGAGCGCTGTCCTTCCATGGCGGGTGGACGGTGCGCGAAGGGGCGGGATCCGCATGGCGGAGCCGTTGGTTGGATCGAGGGCCGCGGCCGCGGCCGGGAGAAAGGAAATGCCATGTTCACGGGGATAGTCACCGATGTGGGCGAGGTCGTCGCCGCCGAGCAGCGCGGCGACCGGCGCCTGCGCATCGCCACGCGCTACCGGCCCGAGACCATTGCGCTCGGGGCTTCGATCGCATGCGACGGGGTCTGCCTGACGGTGGTCGAGACCGGCACCGAGGCGGCCGCGGATTCGCAGGACGGGCGCCACTGGTTCGCGGTCGATGTCTCGGCGGAGACGGTCGAGAAGACCACGATCGGCCGCAACGCCTGGGCGGCGGGGCGGCGGCTCAATCTCGAAAGGGCGCTGCGCGTGGGCGACGAGCTGGGCGGGCATATCGTGTCGGGCCATGTCGACGGGGTTGCGGTGATCCGCGCGATAGAGCCCGAGGGCGACAGCCTGCGGGTGACGCTTGCCGCGCCCGAGGCACTGGCCGGGTTCATCGCCCCCAAGGGGTCGGTGGCACTGAACGGGACATCGCTGACGGTCAATTCGGTCGAGGGCCGCATCTTCGGCATCAACCTGATCCCGCATACCCGTCAGGTCACCACCTGGGGCACGGCGGCAGTCGGGGACGCGGTCAATCTCGAGATCGACACGCTGGCGCGCTACGTCGCGCGGTTGCGCGAATGGGCGGCGGAGGCGCCGGCGGAGATGCCGGCGCCGGGTGATCCCACGGCATGAGCGGGATCGGTCACAACAGCGGCTCGGGCGGGGATCCGGGCCGGGGCTGGCGGCGCCATTGCTGGCGGCGCGCGCGGGCGGATCTGTTGCCGCATCTGCCGATCGAGGTGCTGCGCAACCGGGTGCGGCGCGCGCGAGAGCTCGGGCTTGATTACCGCAGCTATGCGGCGCTGCGCGCGGCTTCGGGTCATGACGTGGTGGCATTGCTGTTCTCGTCCAACGCCCTGCGGGTTCTGGACCGCGAGCCGCGCCTTCCCCCGGGACGCCGCGCACGGCTGGAGGCGATCGAGGGGGCTGCGGTGATCGGGCTTGCCCAGGCGCCGCTTCGCCCCGAGACGCTGGCGCAGGTTGTCGGGCGGCTCGATGCCGCCCATGCGGCGCCCGCGCTGCTGGCGTCGTTTCGCGCGCAGCGGGTGGCGTTGCGTGCCGCGCTCGATCCGGGGCGTTTGCCCGGCGACCGGGTGGTGTTGGTGGGCGACCACCGGCTGGAGGCGGAATGGTGTGCCGCGGGCGGTCTGGCCGGCTATGTCGCGGCCGAGCGGTATTTCGCGACCGTCTGACTGCGGCACCGTCCGCGACCCTTCGCCGGGGGAGAGCCCGAGCGCGGGCGCGGGTTCGCGGGGAAAGCTGGGGCCGTGACGGGTCCGGCGCCGCGAATGGCGGGCGCAGATCGCGGGCGGAAGGCCGGGCAGGGGGCGCTGCCCCCGGCGCCCGGCGGGCGCCTCCCCCGCGGTATTTCGGTCCCGAAAGAGGGGGCGGCTCTGGTCAAGGGCGCGCCTATGCGCTAAGCGCAGGCCGATGGAGGGCCAGGTGATGCGGAACGGCGAAGAGA
>JASBUM010000488.1 GCA_030147905.1 Acidimangrovimonas sp. | reverse complement strand
ACCGCCTTCTTGGGATCGGTGACGACGGGCGAAAGCAGATGGGGAATGCCGTCATATACCGACAGTTCCAGCATCTTGGGGTCGATCATGATCAGCCGGCAATCCTCGGGCGAAAGCTTGTAGAGAAGCGACAGGATCATCGTGTTGATCGCCACCGACTTGCCCGAACCGGTGGTGCCCGCGATCAGCAGATGCGGCATTTTCGAAAGATTGGCGACGATCGCGTCGCCGCCGATGTCCTTGCCCAGCGCAAGCGGCAGGCGCATGGTCGAATCGCCGAAATCGCGCGACGACAGGATCTCGCGCAGCAGCACCTTCTCGCGATGCGCATTGGGCAGCTCGATCCCGATCACCGACCGGCCGGGCACGGTCGAGACCCGCGCCGACAGGGCCGACATCGACCGTGCGATATCATCGGCCAGCCCGATCACCCGGCTTGCCTTCAGCCCCGGCGCGGGTTCGAGTTCATACATCGTCACCACCGGGCCCGGCCGGACCGAGACGATCTCGCCCTTGACGCCGTAATCGTCGAGCACGGTTTCGAGCATCCGCGCGTTTTCCTCCAAGCTCTCGACCGACTGGTCGTGGCGCTTGATCTCGCTGGGATTGCTCAGCAGGCTCAGCGGCGGGTGATCATAGACAGCATCGGCCGCGTCGAAGGCCAGGCTGGGCTGCGCTTCGCTGCGCGCCTGACGCGAGGCGGCGGCTGGCTTGCGTGCCGGCTGCTGCACGACGCTGCGCGCCGGGTCAGGGGTCGGTGCCGGTGCCGGGGCGGGCGCGGCGCGCTGGATGAAGGCAGGGACCGGTGCGGTCCCGGCGGTCCCGGTGGCATGATGATCGACGCGCGGCGGCAACGGGGCGCCCAGATCGGCTGCGTCGAATTCCGAGGCGTCGAATTCGGGTTCGCCGCGTGCGCCGGCGTCATAGGCCGCGTCGTAGAGCGCATCGAGATCATCGACGCTGAAGCCGCGCTGCCGGTCGGCACCGGCATGCACAGGCGGCTCTGCCATAGGGGCGGCCGCGGCGCGGCGCGGGGTGGCACGGGCGGCGGTCAGCGGCGGTTCCGGCGGGTAGGATTCGGCAACCGGCGCTTGCCGGGGATGATGATGGAATGCCTCGGCCGGACCCTGGTCATGGCCCGGCTGGCGGCGGGCATTGACGACCTGCGTGATCCGTTCGCGAATCCGCTCGGGCGAGGGTTCGGCCGCGCCTTCGCGGTAATGTGGTACGGGTTCGGGCAATTCCGGCTCGGGCATGCGCCGGCCTATCCCCGAAACCCGCGACAGGAACGAGGGCCGCGGGACGGTCTGCGCGGCGGCCGGGGACGGCGCCGGACGGGGGGGCGCGGACGGGGCGCGCGCCGCGGATGGCGGGGCGTAGGGACGTGCCTGCGCGACCAGCGGTTCGGGCCGGTAATCCTCGACGGTATCGAGATCCTCGGCTTCGGGGGCGTGGTCCTGCCGGCGCATCATCGCCTGCCCGCGCGATGCAGCGGCGCGCACGCCGGCGCGTGTCGCCACGCTCGATCCACGCGCGCCCGAGCGCAGCATCCCAAGCGCCGCGTCGAGGCTGTAGAGCGATCCATAGACC
>JASBUM010000476.1 GCA_030147905.1 Acidimangrovimonas sp. | reverse complement strand
GTTCCTCGCGCAGGAACTGGGAACGGATACTGCGGAAATGGCTGTGGCGGGTCCGCGCGCTGCCGGCAACTGAAGAGCGGCTGGGCCACATGTGCCCATGGTGGGCCGGGTGGACATGCCTCGCCCCGGCTATTCCTCCTTGAGCAGGATGAGCAGCGCGATCGCCGTCGCCGCGGCCCCCAGCCCGACCAGCGCCGGCGGCGTGCCGTGTCCCAGCGCGATCTGCCAAAGGATTACCCAACTCGGCACCAGATAGGTATAGGCCATCACCTTGGCCGCAGGCAGCACCATGGTCGCGAATTGCAGCAGGACGAACGTCACCGCCGAGGCGAAGACCGCAAGATACAGGAGCGCGATCCAGACGATCGGCGGCAGTGCCAGCCAGGGGGTGGCGCGGATTTCCGGCCAGCCCGCGACGCCCAGGATCAGGGCCCCCGCGACCAGCGTGCCGAAGGTGAACACCACCGGCGCCTCGCCACGGTTAAGCTTGCGGACCATCGGCGTATAAAGCGCGTGCGCCATGCAGCCGAAGAAATAGATCACCTCGCCGCGTCCGATGTGAAAGGCCAGGGCTGCCTGCAGATCGCCGCGAAAGATCACCCACAGCGCGCCCGCCGCGCCCGCGGCCAGCGCCAGCGCCATGCGCGGCGTGGTCACCTGGCGCAGCAGCAGCCATCCGAAGCCGCCCGCCATGACCGGCGTCAGCGTGAAGACCGCGGCCGCGGAAATCGGCGCCGCCGTCCGCAATCCGTAGAACATCAGGACGAAGTAACCTGCGAAGAGCCCGCCCAGCACGAGATAGCGCCAGGGCGCCCGCGCCGCGCGTGCCGGCAGGCCGGTGGTGGCAAGGCAGGTGGCCCCGATCACGACCGCGGCGATCAGGAAACGCGCGGCGCTCAGCGCCTCGGGCGCGATGAGATTGGCCGCCATCGACCCCAGGCTGAAAGAGCCGGCCACGAGCGCCGAGAACAGCAGCATTGCCAGATGCCCGCGCGCCTGCGGCGTAAGCCGCCCGGTCGCGCGGGCCAGACCCGCGGCGCGTGCGATCATTCCATCGGCCAGGCCGCCGCCTGCTCCTTCAGGAAACGGACGAATTGCTGCACCTTGGTGGTGCGATGCAGATCGACATGTGTCACCAGCCACAGCTCCGACGCCCATTCCGCGCGTGGCCCCATCACCTCGACGAGATCGGGCAGGTTCCGCGCCTGCCAGACCGGCAGAAAGCCCAACCCGGCGCCGCCGCGAACCGCCTCGGCCAGCACGGCGCGATCGCGCGAGCGGAAGCGGATCGCCTCGGATGGCACGTTGGCGGCAAGCCAGCGATCGAAGGGCGCGCGCAGTTCGGTCCCGTCAATGCCGGCGAAATGATGTCCGGCAAGCGCCGCGTCGTCCTGAGGGCGGCCGCGCCGTTCCAGATAGGCCGGCGTGGCATAAAGCGCATAACAGGCCCGCACGAAGGGCTGCACGACATTGTCGGGTTCCTGCGGCGCGGTGCCGGCGCGGATGGCGACATGGGCCTCGCCGAATTCCAGCCGGAAAAGGCGGGGATCGGTCAGCAGCCGCGCCGTCAGGGCGGGGTGACGCTGCTGGAAGGCGATAAGCGCCGGGGTGAGCAGCGGCGCCAGTTCCGCCAGCGAGGTGACGATCAGCTCGCCGCTCACCGACTGGCCGCGTCCCCGCACCCGCGCCGCGAACTGGTTGAGCTGCTCTTCCGTCCCCTGCGCGACCTGCAGCAGGTCGCGCCCCGCCTCGGTCGGTGTGTAACCTCGCGCATGGCGCTGGAACAGCCGCACGCCCAGCCGCGATTCCAGCGCGCTGACATGGCGGATCACGGTCGCATGATGCACGCCCAGGACCTCGGCCGCGGCCGAGACCGTGCCCAGCCGGGCCACCTGATAGGCGGTGCGGATCTCGTCCCAGGCCTCGATCGTCATGTCCCTTCTCTGTGCATCAGTTCACAGCCGGCTTGCAGCTTTGACGATTGTGCCTGACCGCGCAAGGCCCAACTAGGGAGTATCCGCCGACCATGCCGCAAGTGGCAGCGCCGGCCCGCAAAAAGGAGCAAACCATGTCCACCATTCTTCGTGTCGAAGCCTCGATCAAGGGCGAGGCCTCGGTCTCGCGGCAGTTGACCGACCGCATCATGGACCGCCTGCTGAAGGCCGATCCCGATGCCCGTGTCATCACCCGGGACCTGGCGCGGGGCGTCAATCCGGTGGACAGCGCCTGGATCGGCGCGGTCTTCAGCCCCGCCGAGGCGCGCGACGAGGCGCAACGCGGCATCGTCGCCTATGCCGATACGCTTCTGGACGAGCTGCGTGCGGCCGATACGATCGTGATCGGGCTGCCGGTCTACAATTTCGGCGTTCCCGCCCAGCTCA
>JASBUM010000475.1 GCA_030147905.1 Acidimangrovimonas sp. | reverse complement strand
GTGCCAGAACACCATACCCGGCGCCTCTTCTTGCAAATGGAACAGATCCATCTCGCGGCCGAGCCGGCGGTGGTCGCGCCTGGCCGCCTCTTCCAGCATGGTCAGATGGGCCTTCAGGTCCTCGCGGTTGCGGAAGGCGACGCCCTGGATCCGTTGCAATTGCGGGCGGCTGACATCGCCGACCCAATAGGCGCCCGAAACCCCCATCAGCTTGAACGCATCGGCGGGCAATTGGCCGGTGTGCTGCAAATGGGGGCCGCGGCACAGATCCTGCCAATCGCCGTGCCAGGACATGCGAATGGGCGCGTCCTCGGGGATGCGGTCGATCAGCTCGACCTTGAACGGCTCGTTGCGGTCGCGGTAATAGGCGATGGCGCGGTCGCGGTCCCAGATCTCGGTGCGCACCGGATCGCGTTTGTTGACGATCTCGCGCATCTTCTTCTCGATCGCGCCCAGATCTTCGGGGGTGAAGGGTTCGGTCCGGTCGAAATCGTAGAACCAGCCCTTTTCGGTCACCGGCCCGATGGTGACCTTGACCTCGGGCCACAGCTCTTGCACCGCCCGCGCCATGACATGGGCGAAATCGTGGCGGATCAGTTCGAGCGCCCGCGTCTCGTCCTCCATCGTGTGGATGGCGATCGCGCAATCGCGTTCGATTGGCCATTGCAGATCCCAATGCGCGCCGTCGACGCTGGCCGATATCGCCTTTTTGCCGAGCGATTTTGAGATGTCCTGCGCCACTTCGGCGGCGGTGATGCCGGCGGCAAAGCGGCGCTGGCTACCATCGGGAAAGGTAAGGGAAATCTCGGCCATGCGGCTCTCCTCGTCGGTCTGGCGGCTACGAAGCGCCCGGTTGCGGGTAGGGTCGAGGCTGTTTGCGACGCGGCCAGCGGGTTGTCAAGCGTGGCCGACGGGTGGAGGCACCGGGCGCGAGCCGTTGCATGGGCGCGCGCGCGGCGTTAAGCCGGAGCGGACAGAAGCGGAGGCGTCATGACCGAACCATCCTATCTTGACGCGCCGACCGGACGGCGCATCGCCTATCACCTCACCCCGGGCCGGGGGCCGGGGGTGGTTTTCATGGGTGGCTTCCGGTCGGACATGGAGGGCACCAAGGCGCTGCATCTCGAGGCCTGGGCGCGGGCCGCGGGGCGTGCCTACCTGCGGTTCGACTATTCGGGGCACGGGCAGTCGTCGGGGGATTTTCTCGATGGCGCGATCGGCGACTGGGCCGAGGATGCCACGGCCGTCCTCGCCGCGCTTTGCGAGGGGCCGCAGATTCTCGTCGGCTCGTCGATGGGGGGGTGGATCGCGCTGTTGATCGCGCGGGCGATGCCGGAACGGGTGGCCGGGCTGGTCGGGATCGCCGCCGCGCCGGATTTCACCGAAGATGCGATGTGGACCCGGTTTACGGTCGAACAGCAGGCGCAATTGTGCGCGCAGGGCCATCTGGCGCTTCCTTCGGATTATTCGCAGGAACCCTATGTCGTCACCGAGCGGCTGATCGAGGACGGCCGGCGGCATCTGGTGCTGCGCGACCGGCTTGATCTGCCGTTTCCGGTGCGTCTGCTGCAGGGGATGGCCGATAGCGACGTGCCGGTCTCGGTGGCGCTGAGCCTGGCCGAACACGCGCGCGTCGAGGATCTGCGGCTGGTTCTGGTGAAAGGGGCCGATCATCGGTTCTCGAGCCCGGAATGTCTGCGGCTGATCGTGGATTCAATCGAGGGGATTGTGCCCTCGCGCTGATGTTTTTGTGATATTTCTTCGGATATACCTGATCGTGGCTGGCATGAAAAATGCCGTGTTTGCCGCCGGATACCGGCCGTTGTTGATGAGGTTGGCTGATTTTGTTTTCATTTTTGCAACAATTTTGACGATGCGGGCCGATTGCGGCCCCGACCGCTGACGGCGAATTCGTCTTGCCTTCCGCGGCGGGTTTGCGAGAGTCGGCGCGTGGCAAGATGGGGCAGGTATGTCGGAATGCGTGGTCTTCCTTCCGGGGATCCTTTGCGATGCGCGGGCGTTCTGGCACCAGATCGTGGCCTTCTCGGGACAGGGCCCGGTGCAGGTGGCGGTC
>JASBUM010000443.1 GCA_030147905.1 Acidimangrovimonas sp. | reverse complement strand
GGTCTCGATCTCATGCAGGACGGCGCCCATATGACGGATCGCGCTGTCGCCCAGAAACGGCATCGAGCCATGGGCGATGCGCCCCTTGGTCTCGACCTCGGCCCACCACACGCCGCGATGGCCAAGGCAGATCCGGTCCTTGCCCAAAGGTTCGGGGATGATCACATGCTGCACCCGCGCGGGGGAGAAATAGCCGCGTTCGGCTAGGTAGGCGACGCCGCCGTAGCCGCCCGATTCCTCGTCGGCGGTGGCCGAGATCTCGATCGCGCCGGAAAAATCGGGGCGGGCGGCGATGAAGGCCTCGGCGGCGACGATCGAGGCGGCGAGCCCGCCCTTCATGTCGCAGGCGCCGCGGCCGTAGATCCGACCGCCCTCCAATGCGCCGCCGAACGGATCCTTGGTCCAGCCCTCGCCCACGGTGACGACATCGTGGTGGCTGTTGAAATGGACGCAATCGCCGGGGCGCGTGCCGTCGCGCCGGGCCACGAGGTTCCAGCGCGGATGGGCGTCGCTGTCGCCCAGTGCGCCGGTGGCACGGATCAGTTCGGTCGCGAAGCCCGCACGTTCAAGGCGCCGGGCAAGATATTCGCAGATCTCGCGGTAATGGCGCCCCGGCGGATTGAGCGTGGGGATGCGGATCAGATCCTGGGCGAGCGCGATCAATGCCTCGCGCCGCGCGCCGACGGCTGTAGCCAGATCCGGGTTTTCATCCATGGGCGAAGCCTATGCCAGAGGCACGCCCGCGGCAAATCCCTTTCCGCAAAGTCTGGACAACGGTATTCCGCACGCCCATCTGTTCCGGGCGTGCGCCGGCGGTGTGCGCCGCTGCCCGAAGGAACCGAAAGGACGCCGCATGCGCTACGCGAAATGGACGGCAATCGCGCTGATAGCAGCGGTTGTGGCGGCCTTTCTCGACTATACGCTTCCGTCTCACCAGGTGGTGCGGATCGTCGGTGCCACCACCCAGCGCATCGATCTGGGTGCCAATGCCTGGTTCTATGCGGCGCCCGACGCCGGCACCGCCAGGGCGGCGGGGCGCGACGTGAAATTCATCCAGACCATCCTGCCCGACGGCGCGCCGCTGGTCTTCCGCAACGAGGACACGGGCTGGGGCTGGCCGCCCTATCTCAAATTCAATTCCTTCAACCTGCAGACCGAGGCCAGCAATCTGGTCTCCAACGCGGACAAGCCGAAATGGGTCATGGTCACCTATTACGGCTGGCGCATGCAGCTACTGACGATCTTCCCCAATGCCGTGGCCATGCGCCCGGTCGCGGGCCCCGATGCCAGCGTCTTTCCATGGTTCAACACGATCTTCCTGATATTGCTCGCCGTTGCCGCGTTTCTGGTGTGGCGCTCGTGGCGCCGGTTCCGCCGGCGAAGGATCGATCCCGTCATCGACGAGATGGGTGATGCCTGGGACCGGGCCGAGGCCGAAACCGGTGATCTGCGGGCGCGCGGCGCGGCCTTCTGGCGGCGCCTGCGCGGGCTCATGCGCTAGACCCACCGAGGCCGACCGATTCGCGTTACCGGTGCGCGTGGGCCCGGTTCGCGTGGGCCGGGCCACGGAGGCAATCCGCTGTCCCTCTTCCGGGACAAATACCGTCGCCGAAGGCATCCGGCCCGTATTCCGGGCCGGATATCCGCGGGAAGACCCGGGTTCCGTCGGTTCAGGCGTGGATGGCGCCGTCGCCGCAGGCCAACGCCGCCTCGCGCACCGCTTCGGAGAAGGTCGGATGGGCGTGACAGGTGCGGGCCAGATCCTCCGCCGCGGCGCCGAATTCCATTGCCACGCAGACCTCGTGGATCAGATCGCCGGCGGCGGGGCCGATGATATGGGCGCCGAGGATGCGGTCGGTTTCCTTGTCGGCGAGAATCTTGACGAAACCCTCGGCGGCGAAAACGGCCTTGGCGCGGCCGTTGCCCATGAAGGAGAACTTGCCCACCTTATAGGCGTGCCCGGCTTCCTTCAGACTTTCCTCGGTCGCGCCGACCGAGGCGACCTCGGGATGGGTATAGATCACGCCGGGAATGATCCCGTAATCGACATGTCCGTGCTGGCCCGCGATCACCTCGGCCACCGCCGTGCCCTCGTCCTCGGCCTTGTGCGCAAGCATCGGACCCGCGATCGCGTCGCCGATGGCAAAGACCCCGTCGATATTGGTGCGCCATTGCGCATCGGTCTCGATCTGGCCGCGCGGACTTAGCTTGACACCCAGGTTCTCGAGCCCGAGCCCCTCGGTGAAGGGCCGCCGCCCGGTCGCGACCAGAACGCAATCGGCGTCCAGTTCGGCCTCGGTCTCGTTCTTGCGCATCTTGTAGCCGACCTTGGCCTTGCCGCGTTGTGTGGTGACCTTCTGCAC
>JASBUM010000432.1 GCA_030147905.1 Acidimangrovimonas sp. | reverse complement strand
GCGGTCTCGCGCCGGACCAGCACGCAGGCGTCGCCGCGCGCGGCACTCGCCTGTGCCGCAGCCGATGTGAAGACGATCCGGCCCGAGGCGGCGCCCGGGCTCGCGGCTATGCCGCGCGCGATCCGCTCGGCCGGGGCACGGGGATCGATCTGGCGATGCAGCAGTTCCGACAGCGAACGCGGCTCGACCCGCATCAGGGCGTCCTCGCGGCTGATGATGCCGTCGCGTGCAAGCGCCACCGCGATCTGGACCGCAGCGCGGGACGCGCGCGCGACCTTCACCGCATCGAGAACATGGAGCCGGCCGGAATCGAGGATGAAGTCGATCTGCATTTCCTCGCGCAGACGTTCGCGGCAGACCGCGCCGTAGCCGATCAGCCGCGACAGGCCGTCCGGACAGATCTCTTCGAGCGAAAGGCCGCGCTGATCGCGCGTGAGATACAGCGCCTCCCCCTCGCCCGCCCCCTCGCGTCCCTGGGCGCGGGTGCGGAATCGGCCCGTGACCTGCGGCAGTCCGGTTTCGGCACTGACGAACTGGATCACGCCGGAGCCGCTTGCCCCCGGCCCGATGCCCAGCGCCATCTGCTGGACGACGAGGCCAAGCCCGGCCTCGGCCGGCGCGCCCTTCGCCTGACGCAGGAGCCGCGCCGAGGTCCCCTCCCACGCGCGCGCCATCGAGCGCAGGACCCCGGCAAGCTGATGGGCCGGATCCTGCGGGAACGGCTCCTCCATCTCCTGCTCGTAGGCGGTCAGCGCATCGGCCAGCGGATCGCCGCCCCCGGAGGCGCACTCGAAGATTTCCGGATCGAGCCGGGCGACATGCACGGCATAGGCCTGGATGAAACGCAGATAGCACGCATCGGCAGCGTCGACCCCGTGACTGGCCGTCAATTCAGCGCGCCGGGCCTCGTTCATTCCGATGTTCAGCACCGAACCCGGCCCGCCCCATTCCGGATCCTCCGCCGAAGGTCTCACCGACAGAAGCGGCGCGGCGCCGAAGCCACGCAGGATCTTCTCGACATCGGGCGCCTGCCCGGCCGCGATCGCGCGTACCGCGCCGAATGACAGCGCCACGGTCCGGGGCACCGGTAATTCCAGCCGGATCAGCCTTTGCAGGCATTTCGCGCGCCAGCCATGGGCGTGCCGGTGGACCGGCGCCGTTGGCGTGATCTCCACGATATCGTTGATCTCGAAATGTTTCTGCAATGCGGCGATCCCCGGAAGGTGGCCCGAAGCATACTCGCGTTGCCGGCCCGCGCAAGCGCGCACGGGCCGCACGGCCGTCATCGCCGGCTTTTCGCTCAGCCCTCGATTCGGGTCAGATCGGCCACCGCGTTGCAGGTCTCGCGGATCTGGTTGAGGAGGTTGAGCCGATTGCGCCGCACCACCGGATTGTCGCTGTTGACCTGGACCGCCTCGAAGAAGGCGTCGATCGGCGTGCGCAGATCGGCCATGGCGGCCAGCGCGGCGGCATAATCGCCCGCTTCCATCGCCGGAGCGATCCGCGACTCGGCCGCGCCGATCGCCGAGAAGAGCGTCCGCTCGGCATCGGATTCGGCAAATTTCGGGTCCGCGCCGAAGCTGTAGGTCACGCCGTCGCCGGCCTCGGCCTGCGCAAGGATGTTGCTGGCCCGGCGGAACCCCTGAAGCAGGTCGTGGCCCTCCTCCTCCTGCAAGAAGCGCGACAGCGCCCCGGCCCGCGCCGCCACCAGCGCCAGATCATCGCTGCCCGGAAGCGCGAGACAGGCGTCGATCACATCGTGGCGGATACCCCGGTCGCGCAGGTGCACCTTGAGCCGGTCATGGAAGAAGCCCAGCAGATCGGCCCGCGTGGCCTCTTCCGTGCCGCCCGCCGATGGCGCCCGCGCATCTTCGCCGGCCGCCTCGGCCCGCTGCTCGCTGATGTGCTGCTCATGCAGCGCGGCGACCCTTTCGGCAAGGACCATGTCGGAATGCGCGCCCTCCGCCCCACCGGGGGCCGGGACGGCACCGAAGGGACGGAAGGCCGACGCCATGACCGGCACCAGCGGCAGCCGCGCCTCATGCGCCAGCACGATCCGGATCACCCCCAGCGCGGCGCGGCGCAGCGCAAAGGGATCCTTCGAGCCGGTGGGTTTCTCGTCGATGGCCCAGAACCCCGCCAGCGTGTCGAGCTTGTCGGCCAGTGCCACGGCCGCGGCGACACGCCCGTCGGGCACCGGGTCGGAGGGGCCGAGCGGCTGGTAATGGGCTGCGCAGGCATCGGCCACCGCATCGGGCAGGCCCGCCGCGCGCGCGTAATAGCCGCCCATGATGCCCTGAAGCTCGGGAAATTCGCCGACCATCTCCGATTGCAGATCGGCCTTGGCGATGCGTGCCGCCTGCGCGGCCAGTTCGGCATCGGCATCCAGACGCGGCGCGATCTCGCGCGCCAGCACCTCGATGCGGCGGATGCGGTCGGCCTGCGAGCCAAGCCTGTTGTGGAAGGTGACGTTCGCAAGCCCCGCGGCCATACCCTCGAGACCCGTCGATCTCACCACGCGCAGGTCGTTTTCCCAGAAGAACTTGGCGTCCGACAGGCGCGCGGCCAGCACCTTTTCATTGCCCTTGAGGATGGTGGCGCCATCGTCGGCAGTGTCGCGATTGGCCACGGTGACGAACTTCTCGATCCGGCCGGTGGCGGGGTTCCTCACCGACAGGAACTTCTGATGTTCGCGCATCGAGGTTTGCAGCACCTCGGGCGGCAGGTCCAGGAAGGCCGCGCCGATCGGCCCGATCAGCACCACCGGCCATTCCACCAGCCCGGCGATCTCGGTCAGCAATGCATCGTCGGGGACGATTTCCAGCCCCTGCGCGAAGGCGAGGTTCTCGGCCTGGCTGCGGATATGGGTCTCACGCTCCGCCGGGTCGAGCATGACCTTGGCGGCGCGCAGCTTGGTGGCGTAATCGTCGAAGTCGCGCACGCGGAATCGCCCCGGCGCCATGAAACGATGGCCCGCGGTGGTGTCGCCCGCCACGATCCCGTCGATCGCCAGCGGCACGGTGCGGGCGCCCTCCTCATCGGCGAGGATGCACAGGATCGAATGCAGCGGCCGCACCCAGCGCAGGCTGCCCGCGCCCCAGCGCATCGACTTGGGCCACGGAAAGTTGCGGATCACCTCCTCGAGCACCTCGGCCACGATCGCCTCGGCCTGACG
>JASBUM010000430.1 GCA_030147905.1 Acidimangrovimonas sp. | reverse complement strand
CCGCAAGCAGCAGGATCGCAAGACCCACGCCGCGCAGCAGCACCGCGCGGAATCGCGGATCGCCGATCTGGCCCAGCGCGCGCAGGAAATCGATCAGGATCATGCCTCGACCCAGCGGATGATCCGGTCGAGGTCGGGGCGGGGGCGTTCGGGCGGCGCCGCGCGGGCCGTGCCGATATGGACGAAGCCCGCGATGAATTCGTGATCTTCCAGTCCCAGCCCGTCGCGCATGAACGTGCGGTCATGGGCCGGCCAGCCGGTCAGCCAGTTGGCCCCCCAGCCGGCCGCCAGCGCGGCGTTCAGCAGGCTCAGGCAGGCGGCGCCGACGGACAGTGTCTGTTCCACCGGCGGCGCCTTGTCGGACGGCACCGGCGCGGCGACGACGGCGACCGCAAGCGGCGACTGGGCGAACTGGGATATCCCCTTGGCGGCCTGATCCTCGTCGAGGCCCCGTGCCTCGGCACGGCGCGACGCCAGCGCCGCAAGGCGGTCGAGGGCCGGCTTCTGCAGAACGATGAAGCGCCAGGGTTCAAGCTTGCCGTGGTCCGGCACGCGTGCCGCGGCGGTCAGCAATTCGCGCAGCGCGGCGCGGTCCGGCACCGGCTGCTGCAAGAGCTTGGCCGGCCGCGAACGGCGGGTAAGCAGGAATTCGAGGGCGGGATTGTGGTCGTTGGGCATGGTGCGGCCTTCCTGCGTGACGGGTCAGCGATGGATGCGTGGACGATCGACGCGACGGCTGTCGCCGGGCGCATGGCTATGGATATCGGCCGCGGATGGCGCGATTGCAAGCATCGGCAGGTCCCGCGGCGGGGCCTGCGCGGCGCACCGTGCGAAAGATGCGTGCCGCCTGCGGCAGGGCAGGGACATGGGCGGCCGTCATGGACGACAGGGGGCGCGGGCGTCGGCGTGCGGGGCGTCGGGTGGGCGCCGGGGGGAGGGGGCGGGAATGTGCTCACGGGACGCTTCGCCGGCCGGGTGCGGGTGTCCGGGATCTGCACGCTTGAGCCCTCGCGGCAGGCCGGGGCGGGCACGGGCGGCGATCGCGGGTGGTCGGTCTGCTCGGCGTCGGTCTGCGAGGCGGCGGCTGCACGGCGGGGGCTACTGCGCGGCGGCGGCGGCGGGGCCGGGTCAGAGCCGCGCCGCCATTGCCTCGATCCGGGCGCGCACGAAGGCATCGAAATCGGCGTCGGGCTGGCGGGCGGCCAGGGTTTCGGCCAGCGGATCGGGCGCCGCCACGCCCGCATCCGAAAGCCGCTCCAGAACCGCGTGGCCGCAAAACGGGACATGCATCTCGGAATAGCCGCCCTCATGCACCATCACCAGCCGGCCGCCGCACAGATCCGCCGCCGCATCCATCGCCATCGCGGTGAGCGTCGCGAAGGTCTCGGCGGTGGCCAGCATCCGCGACAGCGGGTCCACCGCGCTGGCATCATAGCCGCAGGCGACCACGATCACGTCGGGTTGGAAGGCCTCCACGGTGGGCAGGACCAGACGCTCCATCGCCTCGAGATAGCCGCGGTGGCCGGTACCCGGCGGCAGCGGGATGTTGAGGTTGGCCCCCATGGCCGCGTCGCGCCCCCGGTCGGCGAAGGCCCCGGTGTCGAGCGGATAGTTCCGTTCCTGGTGGATCGAGACGGTCAGGACCTCGGCCCGGTCGTAGAAGATCGCCTCGGTGCCATTGCCATGGTGCACGTCCCAGTCGATGACCGCGACGCGGCGTGCCAGACCGGCCGCCAGCGCGGCCTCGATCGCGATGGCGATATTGGCCAGCAGGCAGAATCCGTTGGGAAACTCGGGCAGGCAGTGATGTCCGGGCGGCCGCGACAGTGCATAGGCGTTGTCGTGCCGGCCCTCGAGCACGCCGAACAGCGCCGCCTTCGCCAGTCCCGCCGACAGCGCGGCGATCTCATAGCCGCCGCGGCCGAAGGGCGTGCGCAGGCCCAACTCGCCCCCGCCCGCGTCCGAAAGCGCCTTGAACCGGTCGAGGAAGGCCGCCGGATGGACGGCTTCGAGATCGCTTCGCGTGGCCGGCGCGGCCGTGCGTGCATCGAGTGCGTCCAGAAGCCCCGTGACCCGCATCAGGTTGACGAGGCGCCGCTTGGTCTCGGGGTTTTCGGGCAGGCCGCCGGGGATCGGCTGCACCAGCCCGCCGGCCGGTGCGGTCAGCGCGTAATTGCCGCCGTGATGCCAGAAACAACGTTCGTCCCAGTAGAAGCCGGTGCGTTGCGTGCCCATGCGTCATCTCTCCCGAACCTTGCCCGCGGTTTCCAATTTCATCGCCCCGTATTCGACCTGTCCATCCGCGCCCACTGTTCGGCAGCATGTGCCCGGGCGGGATGTCTCTGCGGCCTGTATCGCGCCGGCCGATGGCGCTTGCGGCATTACGCGGACGCAGCCTAGGATCGGCCCGCATGCTTGGCAACGGGCGTCGGGAAGGAAGGATGCGGGTGGCGCGGCAGACGGTTCCGTATCTGAAGGCGTGGGCGCTGCCGGACGCGGAATTCGCCCTGCGGGTGACGCCGCGTGCCGCAACCGAGCGGATGGTTACGGACGGGGACGGGGCCGGCGGGGCGGGCCGGCTTCAGGTGTGGGTCAACGCGCCGCCCGCCGAGGGCCGCGCCAACGAGGCCGCGCGCCGGCTTCTGGCGCGGGCGCTGGGCGTGGCACCGACGCGGCTCGCGCTGGTGTCCGGCGCGCATGCCCGCGACAAGCGGTTTCGTCTTCTTCCGCCGGGCTGAGGGCTTCCTGCGCGTGCGGCCAGCCCGCTCGTCTGGGCGGGACGCGCGCGACAGCCGGGCGCCCCGCCACGCGCGGCTTCAGGATTTCGGACGCAGACGGTAGATACCCTCGGGCAGGTTGAGCGCGGCGGCAAGGTCGCGGACCTGGGAAAGCGACAGCGTGATGCGGTTCACCCGATCCTCGCGTGCGTCGTATTGCTCGATGCAGACGCAATCCTCGAAGGCCTGCACGCTGACGTCTTCTTGCAGATGCGGACCGCCCTCGTCGACGAGGGT
>JASBUM010000404.1 GCA_030147905.1 Acidimangrovimonas sp. | reverse complement strand
CACCGACAGACCCAGCGTCAGCGGAACGAAGAGGAAGTGGTATAGCGCGGTCATCGCGAATTGCAGGCGTGAAAGTTCGACGACGCTTAGATCCATGGCGGCACTCCGTTCCGTTCACCGACCGGCGGCCGGCATTCCCCTGACTGCTCCGTGACATAGGGAGGGTTTCGCGAATTAGATTTGATCCAAGTCAAATTCGCGAAGCGACCGGCCGTCGCAGGGCGGGCAGAGGCATGGTTTTTGCCCGCGGCCTGGTGTCGCGCCCGCCCCGGGGACGGGGGCGGCATGCGGATTTCGGTCCCCGGCCCGGTCCACGCGAAGGGAGAAGCAGCGGCAATCGTCTCAAGTCGCGCCGCCGGAAAGGCCTGTTGCCCGCTGGCGCGGGCAGCCTTCGGCGACGGTATTTGGCCCGGAAGAAGGCGAGCCGCGCGCGAACCCGGCTGGCCGTCGAACCTTCGGTGACCGTCACAAGCGGTTGCCGCAACCGTCGGATGGATCGCTCGCCCTTCCGGCGGCGGTGTTGGCCGCGGCCGCGGAGGTTGGTCGCCGTTCTCCGGGCGGCGCTTCGGCGTGGATCGCGCATGCGCCGCCGAAAGCCCGCGCGGGCAGGTCCCGGCGGGCAGGTCCCCTGGTCAGCCAGCGCGATCAGGGCAGCCGCAGGATCCGGTCGGCCTGATCGAGGCTTGGCCCATGGTGGCTGGCCATGAGGATGGCGCAGCCGGGCAGGCTGATGCGGATGCCGGCCATGACCCGTCTGGCCGTCGCCGCGTCGAGGCCCTCGGTCGGCTCGTCGAGAAGCAGGACGGCTGGGCGGCGCAGCAGGACCCGCGCCAGCGCGAGACGCCGCGCCTGCCCCCCCGACAGGCCCGCGCCGCCCTCGCCCAGCCGCGCAGCCAGCCCGCCGCGGCCGCGCAAGGCCTCGGTCAGATCAACGGTCTCGAGTGCTGCGCGCAGCGCCTCGGGGGGGATGGCATCATCGGCAAGGGCCAGATTCTCGGCCACCGTGCCGGCGATCAGCGCGCTGCGCTGGGGAAGCATGGCGAGCATGCGCCTGAATGCGGCCTCGTCCCAGTGCCCGGCAGACCGCCCCTCCAGCACCACCGTCCCTTCGGAGGCGGGCAGAAGGCCTGCGATGCAATGCAGCAAGGTCGATTTCCCGGCTCCGCTCGGCCCCGCGACGGCAAGGAAGGCGCCGCGATGCAGGTCGAGATCGATCCCGTCGAAGAGCAGCCGCTGCGCCCCCTCGCGCCGATATCCCAGGCCCCGCAGCTGCAGGATCGGCCGCTGGTCCGCCGGCGTGGCGCCTGCCACGGCCACGCCTTCGCCGACAGGCAACGGAAGAGCCGGCGGCGGCGACAATTGTGCGCCGGAAGGCTGCGCTGCGGTCACCGCGCTGCCTGCGGATGATATCGAGGGCGCGCCTGCGCCCACCCGGCGGGCCGCATCGCGCATCCGGCCGAACTCGACCATGCCGCGCAACGCGGGCTGAAGCGCCTCGCCCAGTCCCAATGTCAGGAAAAGCCCCAGCGCCGCCATCGCCGGCCCCCTCGCGCCGGCTTCGCCCTGCCCCAGGATCAGGGCCGCGGCAACTGCGAGCGTCACGAGTACCGAAAGGCCGAAGGCGCCGGCGCGCTCGGCCCGGTCGCGCGCCCGCAGCGCCGCCCGCTCGGCACGGTCCAGCGCGAGCACCCGCGCCCGCTGATCCACGAGCCGGCCGTAGAGGATGAGTTCGCGCCGCCCACGCAGCAGGTCGATCGCCGCGCGACGCAAGCCCCGGCGGGCGATCTCGGCCCGGCGCGCCGGCCGGTCGGCACCGCGCGCGGCCAGCATCAGGACCAGCGCCCCGCCGGCCGCATACCCGCCCGCGATCCACGCGGCATAGACCGGCCCCATCCAAAGCCACAGCCCGCCCCAGCCGAGCGCCAGCGTCAGGACCGCCCCCGCCACCGGCAGCGCAAGCCGGAGCGCCACCCCATCGAGCGCATCGACATCGTCGGTGAGCCGATTGAGCGCCGCCGCCCCCCGCAGGCCCGCCAGCACCGGCAGATCGGCCCGTGCCAGCCGCGCCAGCAGATCGACGCGGAGCGCGGCCAGAGCCCGCAGGGTCGCGTCGTGGGTCATCAGCCGCTCGCCATAGCGCGCGGCGGTGCGTCCCAGGGCCAACAGGCGGACGCCGGCGCTTGGTCGGAAGACGTCGAAGACCATTCCCAACCCGGCAAGGCCCGCAAGCCCCGCCGCGGTGATGAACCATCCCGACAGCGCCAGCAGCCCCGCCCCGGCGGCAAGCGTCGCGACGCCAAGCAATCCGCCACGCAGCAGCGCGCCGGGATGGGCGCGCCAGACCAGACGCAGGACGGGCCACAGCGCCTTCATGATCCGCCCGGCCCCTTCGTCGCCCGCCTTGTCTCCTCGTTGCCCGAAGCCGCAGAGCCCCCCGGCCCGCCGCCGCCGGCCGCCGGATCGACCGGCCCACCCCCCGAGGCGTCGTTCGCTCCGCCCTCGCCCTTCACCCCGGCGGGCACGGCGAGTTCGATCCGCCGGTCCATCGCCGCGATCAGGCGCGGATCATGGCTTGCCACGAGAAGGGCCGCGCCGCCGGCCCGCAGGGCGGCCAGCCCGGCAATGACGGCCGCGGCATTCTCGGGGTCGAGATCAGCGGTGGGTTCATCGGCAAGAAGGAGGTCGGGCGCGGCGGCCATCGCGCGGGCCACCATCAGGCGCCGCGCCTCGCCGCCCGAGACACCGCCGCCGCTTTCGCCGAGGCGTCCCGACAGGCCACCGGGCAGCGCCGCGACGACGCCATCGGCGCGGGCCGCCGCGAGAACCGGCGCCAGCGGCCGGCCGAGACCCCGCAGGTCGAGGTTCTGCGCCACCGTCCGGTCGAGGAAATGCGGTGCCTGCCCGACCCAGCCCAGCCGCGCCCGCCATGCGTCGGCACTGTCATCGTCAAGCGGAAGGCCGCAAACCTCGATCCTGCCCGACAGGGGCCGTTCAAGCCCCGCGATGGCCGCCAGATAGGATGATTTCCCCACCCCGCTTGGCCCGGTCAACGCCACCGCCTCGCCGGCCGTCACCGTCAGATCCGGCAAGAACACCACGCCCCCGGGGCGCCACAGCCGCAGCGACCGGCAGGCCAGGGCGAGCGGTCCGCCGAGGGGGGCTGCGGCCGTGGCGCCGCGCCCCAGTATGGTGGCCGGGGCAGCAACCCGTGGGGCCGCAGTGCGACCCACAGCCGCGACTTCTCCGGCTGCAACTTCTCCGCCCCCGACTTCCCCAGCCTCGACTTCCGCGGCGCCATGCTCCCCGCCGCCGTGTCGCCCGCCCGCGGCATCGGCCAACGCGCCACGGGCCTCCGGCCGGTCCGCCACCCCATCCTCGGCGACGGCCAGTTCCTCGGCCAGGGCCTGAACCGCCGCACGGTCGTGCCAGGCGGCGGCAAGATCACGCAGCGGCTGGAAAAAGGCCGGCGCCAGCAGCAGAAGGAAG
>JASBUM010000390.1 GCA_030147905.1 Acidimangrovimonas sp. | reverse complement strand
CGCAAGGTGATCCTGGAGGAGCGCAGCATGCGGGTCGACAGCAACCCAGACGCCCTGTTCTCCGAGCAGATCCGGGCGGCGCAGTTCATGAACAGCCACTACGGGATCCCGGTGATCGGCTGGCGCTCCGAGATCGCGCGGCTCGACCGCGCCGAGGCATTGGCCTGGTATCACACCTATTACGCGCCCAATAACGCGGTGCTCGTGGTCGCGGGCGACGTCGATCCGGTCAAGGTCGAGGCGATGGCACGCGCGACCTTCGGCAAGCTGGCGCCAACCCCCGACCTGCCTCGACGGGTCCGGCCGGCCGAACCGCCGCAGCTTGCGCCCCGGTATCTGGTGATGCGCGACGCGCGGGTCGGCGACCCCTATCTGATGCGCAGCTATCTGGCGCCGCCGCGCCGGCCGGGCGATCAGAAACGGGCCGCCGCGCTGGCGGTGCTCGCGGCCATTCTGGGTGGCGATTCGGCGACCTCCGTCCTCGGTCGGCAGCTGGAATTCGACAAGCCCGTCGCGACCTATACCGGCGCAGGCTACGACGGCGTCGCGGCAGGCGAGACGACCTTCAGCCTGGTGGTCGTGCCGACGCCGGGCGAAAGCCTGAAGAAGGCCGAGGCCGCGCTCGATGCTGCCCTGGCCGCGTTTCTCGAAAATGGCGTCGATCCGAAGGATCTGGAGCGCATCAAGACCGAGGTCAGGGCAGCGCAGATCTACGGACGCGACAACATGCAGGGACAGGCCTCGCGCTATGGCGCTGCCCTCTCCGTGGGGCTGGGGGTGAAGGACGTGGAGGACTGGCCGAAGACTCTGGAATCCGTCACCGCGGCGGATGTGATGGCGGCGGCGCGCGCCGTTCTCGTGCCGGACAATTCCGTCACCGGCTATCTGGAGCGGCCGGCAGGTGCCGCCGCGCCGACCAGCCCGCGCGGCGCTGTACCGCGCCCCGCGCTTGGCGCCGCCACGCAGGAGCTGCATTGATGGGTATGCGTGCCATCCTGTTTCGTGCCGCGACCGTCGTCGTCCTGGTTGCGGGGGCGGCGCGGGCCGCCGTTCCTGTGGAGGCCGTCACCTCGCCGGGCGGCATCCGGGCCTGGCTTGTCGAGGATCACTCCCAGCCCTTCACTGCGCTGGAGATCCGTTTCAGGGGTGGCACCAACCTCGACCCGCCCGGACAGCGCGGGGTGGTCAACCTGATGGCGGGGTTGCTCGAGGAAGGGGCCGGCAAGCTTGATTCGCGCGCCTTCGCCCGCGCCCGCGACGGACTTGGAGCGCGCTTCGGTTTCGGCGCCGATGCCGACGCGCTGAGCGTCTCAGCCGCCTTCCTGACCGAAAACCGCGACAAGGCGGCGGCGCTTCTGCACGAGGCGCTGGTCGCGCCGCGCTTCGACCCGGCCGCGATCGCGCGCGTCAAGGGGCAGGTGCTGGCCAACATCCGTGCGGCCAAGCAGGATCCGAACGCGCTGGCGGCCAAGAAATTCTATGCGCTGGCCTATCCGGGCCATCCCTATGGCTCCGACGACAACGGCACCGTCGCCAGCGTCACCGCGCTGACGCGCGCCGACATCCAGGCTGCGCATGATGCCACGATGGGGCGCAACCGCATCTATGTCGCCGCGGCGGGCGACATCACGCCCAAGGCGCTCGGCGCGCTGCTCGACAAGCTGTTCGCCGGTCTGCCCGCGAAGGGCGCACCGCTTGCCGGCCGCGCGAGCGATCGTCTGACCGGAGGGGTCACGGTGGTGCCCTTCGACACACCCCAGGCGGCCATCCT
>JASBUM010000361.1 GCA_030147905.1 Acidimangrovimonas sp. | reverse complement strand
CAAGCACGGCGCCGCGAAGCGCGCCATCTCCGCGGGTCGGCTGCCCCTTGGCGCGCCGCAGGCTTTGCCGCGCGAGCGCGAGCGCCAGCTGATGGGCGAGCACCTCGTCATAGGCAAGCCGCCGCCGCGCAGGCGCCTCGGGGGCCAGATCCGCCGCGCCGGCCGGGGCATGCGCGGCGCACAACGCGTCGCGCCAGGCAGGCCATCCCTCCTGCGCGAGCAATGCGGGATCGATCCATTCGGGCAGCATCGGCGCGCGTTCAAGCGCCCCGGCCACGGCCCGTGCGACAAGCTTCTGCGTCAGCCCCGCCGCCAGCGGATAGACCGGTTCAAAGGCGGGCAATTCGGCGCCCGCCTCGGGGGCGAGCACATGGTCGGGGTGGACGATCTGCGCCCGGCCGTCGAAATGTTCGACCTTGCCCGAGATCAGCCGCCGCGCCCCGACCGGCAGAAGCGTCTCGAGATAGGGCGCGCGGGCGTGGAAGAACACCAGATCCAGCGTGATCGCGGCGTCGCGCACCACCACCCGGTGGGGGCGGCCGCGCGCCGGCGCCGGCCGATGGGCAACCACCGCGACCTCGATCGTCGCCACCGATCCCGGCGCGACATCGCGCGCAGTGGCGCGGCGGCGCCGGTCCACGCCCGAATGGGGCAGCACGAAGAGCAGATCGCGCGGCTTCTCGACACCGATCCCGGCGAAATGGCGCGCCGTCTTGGCCCCCACGCCGGCGAGGCTTTCGAGGGGCGCGAAAAGCGCGAACAGGGCCTCGGGCCGCCCCGCCATCTCAGCCGCCGCCGGCCAGGGCAAGCCAGGCATCCTCGTCGATCACCTCTATGCCCAGTTCCTGCGCGCGCTTCGCCTTCGTCCCCGCACCGGGCCCCGCGATCACCAGATCGGTCCGCGCCGAGACCGAACCCGCAACCTTCGCGCCAAGCGCCTCGGCGCGCGCCTTGGCCTCGGCGCGCGTCATCCGCTCGAGGGTGCCGGTAAAGACCAGCGTCTTGCCCGCGACGGCGCTGTCCGGGCGCGGTGGCGGGGCGGCATCCTCGATCGTCAGATGCGCGACCAGCCGGTCGATCGAGGCGCGCTCCGCCTTCTGGTGAAAGGTGGTGATGACGGATTCGGCCAGCACCTTGCCCACCCCGTCGATCGACAGAAGATCCTCCCATTCCGGCCCCTCGCCCGCATGCGCGGCCGTCATCGCCGCCTCGAAGCCGGCCCAGCTGCCGTAATGGCGCGCCAGAAGCGTCGCGGCGGCCTCACCGACGTGGCGGATGCCCAGCGCGTAGATCAGCCGCGCCAGACCGATGCGCCGTCGCGCCTCGATCGCGGCGAAGAGATTGGTCGCCGATTTCTCGCCCCAGCCATCGCGGTTCTTCAGTTTCTGCAGCGGGTTGGCGGCATCGCGCCGGGCCAGCGTGAAGATGTCGGCGGGTTCGCGGATCGGCAGGACGGGGTCGTTGTAGAAGGCCTCCACCTGTTTGGCGCCCAGCCCCTCGATGTCGAAGGCGCCACGGCTGACGAAATGGCGCAGACGCTCCACCGCCTGAGCGGGACAGATCAGCCCGCCGGTGCAGCGGCGCACCGCGTCCCCCGGCTCGCGGATCGCGTCGGAGCCGCATTCGGGGCAGGTTTCGGGGAAGACGAAGGGGCGGGCATCGTCGGGGCGGCGGGCAAGATCGACATCGGCGATCTTCGGTATGACGTCGCCGGCGCGATAGACCTGCACCCAGTCGCCCACGCGGATGTCGCGCCCGCCACGGATCGGCTCGCCGCGCGCATCGCGCCCGGCGATGTAATCCTCGTTGTGCAGGGTCGCGTTCGAGACCACCACCCCGCCCACCGTCACCGGCAGAAGCCGCGCCACCGGGCTGAGCGCGCCCGTGCGCCCGACCTGGATGTCGATCGCCTCGAGCCGCGTCCATGCGGTCTGGGCGGGGAACTTGTGCGCGATCGCCCAGCGCGGCGTGGTCGAACGGAAGCCCAACCGTTCCTGCAGCGCGAGGTCGTCGACCTTGTAGACCACGCCGTCGATGTCATAGCCGAGCTGCGCGCGCCCCGCCTCGATCTCCCGATACGCTTCGAGGATGGCGGCGGGGCCGTCGCAGAGCCGCGTCAGCGGATTGGTGCGAAAGCCCAGTTCGGCCAGACGCTCCAGCGCGGTGAATTGCGTTTTCGCCAGCGGCTCGGCAAGCCCCCCCCAGCCATAGGCAAAGAAGTGGAGCGGCCGGCTGCGGGTGATCGCGGCGTCGAGCTGGCGCAAGGACCCGGCCGCGGCATTGCGCGGATTGGCAAAGGTCTTCTCGCCGGCCTGCGACTGGCGCCGGTTGAGCGCGGCGAAATCGTCATGGCGCATGTAGACCTCGCCCCGGACCTCGAGGGGATCGGGCGCACCGGCGGCCAGCACCTGCGGGATATCGGCGATGGTCCGGGCATTGGCGGTGACATTCTCGCCGGTTTCGCCGTCGCCACGGGTCGCCGCCAGCACCAGCCGCCCCCCCTCGTAGCGTAACGACAGCGACAGCCCGTCGATCTTCGGCTCGGCGGTATAGTGGAGCGGCGCCCCCGGATCCAGGCCGAGATAGCGGCGGATTCGCTGGTCGAATTCGTCGATCTCGCCATCCTCGAAGGCATTGGCAAGGCTCAGCATCCGCTGGGAATGGCGCACCTTGGCAAAGCCTTCGGCCGGGGCCTCGCCGACCTTCTCGCTGGGGCTGTCGGCACGCTTGAGGGCGGGAAAGCGTGCCTCGATCGCGGCGTTGCGTCGCTTCAGCGCGTCGTATTCGGCATCGGTGATCTCCGGCGCGTCGAGGCTGTGATACGCATGATCGGCCGCACGGATGCGCCGCGCGAGGGTCTCGAGTTCGGCGCGCGCCTCCGCTTCATCCAGTTCCGACACCGGCTTGTCCTGCATGCCCCGTCTCCGTCATGTCCCGCCACCCGTGATAGGGTTCGCCATCCACGAGGTCCAGCGTCATGAAACCACCCCGGCGGAGGCTTGCAGCCCGGGGCTGGGGAAACGCGCGCCCGCCCGGACCGCAAGTGCCCGCGCACCTGCGCATCGCGCGAATGTCCGCGAGGTGGCGCCGGTCTCGGAGCAAAGTCGAAAGATCGGGCGACGCCCGGGCGCGTCGGCACGGTGGGGCAGCGGCGTGCGAGGATGGCACACCGCATGCCGCGGCCGGCCGCGCAGAAGTCCCGGGCGCCCGGGCCCGCCCCATCCACGGCAGCCGGCGGGACGCGGCGCACCGGAAATCAATCGGCCGACCCGCGGGTTCGCGCCGCTCGACCCGGCGGGGTGGATGACGCGCGGCGCTCGGCGCGCAGGGATGCGGATAGCGTGGTCGCAACTAACGGCGTCGGCTGCGGGCGGGGGCGCGCCGACAGCCCCGGAGCGGGCCGCGGCCGGGCGGAAGGACTGCCGCCGTGCCGGGCCGGTCACACCCCGCGGCTATGCCAAGCCGGACCAGCCCGCGGCGATCTTCTCGAGAAAGTTCGTCGTCTGGGAGGCCCCGGCCGGGCAGCGGCTGTGCCACTTTCGACCGCAACCGGACAGCACGCGTCCCCGCCGACGGCTCCGGCCCTTGCGGGCAGGATTGAGATCCGGCAGCGACAGCCCGGCACGACACTGCGCCAGCACGATCACATCGAAGCCGGAGGGCCTTGCCCGGGCGTATCTGCTGCACGACGATCGCGCCTGCGACCGCCACCATCCGATGGTGCGCCGCGGCTGGCGGCACAAATACCCGTTCGACGGCGGGGGCGGGTCGTTGCGTCGCTAGGCGCCGATGGCGAGCCGTTCGGCGGCATCGGTCGGCGCCGGATCGCGCAGCACGTAGCCGCGCCCCCAGACCGTATCGATGTAGTTCTCGCCGCCGGTCGCGGTGGAAAGCTTCTTGCGCAATTTGCAGATGAAGACGTCGATGATCTTCAATTCCGGCTCGTCCATGCCACCATAGAGGTGGTTAAGGAACATCTCCTTGGTCAGGGTGGTGCCCTTGCGAAGGCTCAGCAGTTCCAGCATCTGGTATTCCTTGCCGGTCAGATGCACCGGCTTGTCATCGACCTCGACCGTCTTGGCATCAAGATTCACCGCGACCATCCCCGTCCGGATGACCGATTGCGAATGGCCCTTGGAGCGGCGGATGATCGCGTGGATCCGGGCCACCAGTTCTTCGCGGTGGAAGGGTTTGGTCAGGTAATCGTCCGCGCCGAAGCCGAAACCCTTGATCTTGTTCTCGGTGTCGTCCGCGCCCGAAAGGATGAGAATGGGCGTATTGATGCGCGCCAGCCGCAGCTGCCGCAAGACGTCGTGCCCGTGCATGTCGGGAAGGTTGAGATCCAGCAGGATCAGATCGTAATCGTAGAGCTTCGCCAGATCGACGCCTTCCTCGCCAAGATCCGTCGCGTAGACGTTCAGGTTTGCATGCGTCAACATCAATTCAATGCTGCGCGACGTCGTCGGGTCATCCTCGACCAGCAGAATGCGCATACTCGTTCTCCACTACAGTCCCCAGTACCGGTAAGATTGACTACCATTGGTTAACTGTCAGTTACTGTTGCGGAGGGTCAAAGAAAAAACAATTTAAAGTTGACGATATTTCTGGATCGCGGTGACTTTCAGCCCTGCTTCGCCGTGTTCCGCGATCGCATTGCACCAGGATTCGAATTCCTCATCCGAGAGTTGATATCGCTTCAGCGCCTCCTCGCGGCCGATGAGGCCGAAGGTGACGGCATGAACGACGACGGCCTTGCGGCTGGCGACCCAGCGCCGGGTCCGGCTGGACGGCAGATCGGCGCGGCTGATCAAGCGGCCGTCGGGCATGGTGACCTGTCGCGGCCCCTCCACACGTTTGAGATACATGGCGTCTTCCTGTCGTAGCTTGCGACACCTTGCGGCGCCGGGTTTAACGAGCGGTGAACGCGGGGGTTGAGACTGTCGCGAATTTTCCTATATTGCCACGGTTCCCGGAAGGTGCCCGATGCCGCTCGATCCGCAACCGCTCAACTCGCTGGGGCTGGCCAAGTCGCCGGCCGAAACCCGTGTCGTCGTCGCGATGTCGGGTGGCGTGGACAGTTCCGTGGTCGCGGCGATGCTGGCCGAGGAAGGCTATGACGTGGTCGGCGTCACCTTGCAGCTCTACGACCATGGCGCGGCACTGGCCAAAAAGGGCGCCTGCTGCGCCGGCCGCGACATCCACGACGCCCGCCGGGTGGCCGAGGCGATGGGCTTTCCCCATTATGTCCTGGATTACGAGAACACCTTCCGCGAGGCGGTGATCGACGAATTCGCCGACGCCTATCTGGCTGGTGCGACGCCCGTGCCCTGCATCCGCTGCAACGAGCGGGTGAAGTTCAAGGATCTGCTGGCCACGGCCCGGGATCTCGAGGCCGATTGCATGGCCACCGGCCATTACATCCAGCGCAAGATGGGTGCGGCCGGGCCCGAGCTTCACAGCGCCGCCGATCCGGCCCGCGACCAGAGCTATTTCCTGTTCTCCACCACGCCCGGGCAGCTGGAATATCTGCGCTTTCCGCTTGGGCACCTGTCATCGAAGGCCGAGACGCGGGCGCTGGCGGCGAAATACGGCCTCGCCGTCGCCGACAAGCCCGACAGCCAGGACATCTGCTTCGTGCCGAACGGAAACTATGCCGCGGTGATCGAGAAGCTGCGTCCGGGCGCAGCCGATCCGGGGGAAATCGTGGACACGGACGGAAACGTGCTCGGCAGCCATCGCGGGGTGATCCACTACACCATCGGCCAGCGCCGCGGGCTGGGGATCGGCGGGCTGGCGGATCCGCTTTATGTGGTAAAGCTTGATCCCGAGACGCGGCGCGTGATCGTCGGGCCGAAGGCCGCGCTCGCCACCCGCCGCGTGCCGCTGCGCGAGATCAACTGGCTGGGCGACGCGCCGCTCGAAAGCCGCGCCGAATGGCCGGTCATGGCCAAGGTCCGCTCCACCCGGCCGCCGCGCGCCGCCGTGATCCGGCCGGTCTCGGCCACCGAGGCGGAGGTCGAACTGCTGAACCCCGAGGAAGGCGTGAGCCCCGGCCAGGCCTGCGTCTTCTACGAGGAAGGCGGAAGCCGCGTTCTGGGCGGCGGCTGGATCTGGCGGGGCCGCTGAAGCCCCGGCACGGAATGCCACCCCGCATAGTGATGGCCGTTGCCGGGCCGTTGCCGGGCAATGCGCGAGGCATGGCCGCGCCCCGACCCGCCTTCTGCCTGGGGACCGCAATGCGCGGCGGAACCGGGACATGGACCAGGCGCCGACCGGGCCGGGGCGGCCACACGGGCCGTCGGCAATGCGCGCCCCCGGCACGCCCCCGGCCCGCACCCGGCGCAGTCGGGCACCCGCCCCACGCGGCCATGGCGCGGGAAGCGGGCGCCGGCGTCCGGCCGCCTAGGCCGTGACCGCGGCCGGAGTCGCGGCCCGCGCGGCCTGCGCTCCACCCAGCCCGAGCGATTCACGATGAAGCCGCAGGGCCTCGTCCTCGGCCAGATCGACATCGGCGATGGCCACCGCCCGGCCCGCCGGCACCGGCCGCAGCAGGCGCACGCCTTGGGCCAGACCGATCGGCAGGAGGCCGTCGCGCGCGGCCGTCTCGCCCGGCACCACCCGGCCGTAGACGGTATAACCACCCTCGCCGTCCAGCATCTCGCCGGCCGCGAGATCGCGTTTGGCCACCGCCGCGACGCTGGCCGCAAACCGCTGCGTGCATCCGGTCGGCTCGCCGCGCAACGCCACCGACAACACCGAGATCGACAGTTCCAGCCCGATCATGTGGAAGGGGCGGTACATAGCGGCGTAGCGGCCGCTGGCATCGGTGGGCAGGCCGTATTGGGCGAAACAGGCCGCGGCATAATCGTTCGGCGCCTCGATCACCACATAGACGCCCCAGCGCAGATCCCGAAAGACCGGGCGGCCGTCGCGTTCGAGGCTCGAGACGACCTCGACCATGCCGGGCGATTCGAGCAGCCCGCCCGCCGCGCGCGGGCGCAGCAGATGGGCCAGATCGTCGACCCCGCAGGGCGGGAAGGCAAGCCCGTCCGCCGGCACCGCAAGCCCGGTCGCATTGGCGATGGCTGCCGCCTCGATCGCGCTCTTGGTGCCGTCGAGGAAGGAGTTGAACATCTGCGGGTTCATCCCCGCGGCCTTCGCCTCCTCGGCGCTCAGCCCGTAATGATCCCACACGCCGTCGGGGGTGACCTGGTGATAGTGCGGCAGATATTTCGTGCCCTTGCCGGCCGCGACCACCCGAAAGCCCGCCGCCCGCGCCCAGTCCACCAACTCGCAGACCAGCGCCGGCTGATCGCCGTAGGCCATCGAATAGACCACGCCCGCCTCGGCCGCGCGGCGCGCCAATGCCGCACCCGCCAACACGTCGGCCTCGACGTTGACCATCACCACGTGGCGCCCGGCCCCGATCGCGGCCAGCGCGTGGCGGATGCCCGCACGCGGATGGCCGGTGGCCTCGATCACCACCTCGACACCGTCCATGGCGGCCAGAGCGGCCCCGTCGTCGAGAAAGCGCGTGGCATCGATTCTGGCCGCGTCCCAGCCGACACCGCGGCAGGCCGCACGGGCCCGCTCGGGATCCAGATCGGCGATCGCCACCAGTTCGAGTCCCGCTATCGTCGGCACCTGCGCCAGAAACATCGAGCCGAACTTGCCAGCCCCGATAAGCCCGGCGCGCACCGGCCGCCCCGCCGCGCCGCGCGCGGCGCATAATTGCGCTAGATTCATGGTCTCCTCCCTCTGTGCGC
>JASBUM010000360.1 GCA_030147905.1 Acidimangrovimonas sp. | reverse complement strand
TGGGGCGCGCGCCCTCGGTCATGCGCAGCGCGCCGTGACGTTCGGCGTCGGGCCGCACCAGATCGCGGCCCATCATCTGGCGAAATACCGCCCCCCAGGCGGCGCGCCCCAGTTCGCGCCCGACGCCGAAGGTCGGCAAGGTGTCATGGGCGCGTGCGCGCACCTTTTCGGTGGGATTGCCGGTGAGGATGTCGATCAGATGCCCGGTACCGAAATACTCGCCCGTCCGCAGCATGGCCGAAAGCGCCTTCCGCACCGCCTCGGTGCCGTCGAAGGTGTCGGGCGGATGCTCGCACAGGTCGCAATGGCCGCAGGGGTCCGGGTCCTCGCCGAAATAGGACAGCAGGATCTGCCGGCGGCAACCCGTGGCCTCGGCCAGGCCGAGCAGCGCGTTGAGCCGGGCGTGATCGGCTTCGCGCCGTTCCGGCGGGGCCGCGCTTTCGTCGATCTGGGCGCGGCGCAGGCGGATGTCGTCCGGCCCGTACAGCGTGAGCGTCTCGGCCGGCGAGCCGTCGCGGCCCGCGCGCCCGATCTCCTGATAATAGGACTCGATCGACTTCGGCAGATCGGCATGGGCGACCCAGCGGATGTCGGGCTTGTCGATCCCCATGCCGAAGGCCACCGTCGCGACGACGATCAGCCCGTCCTCGCGCTGAAACCGCTCCTCTGCCGCGCGGCGCGCATCCGCTTCCATCCCGCCGTGATAATGCAGCGCGTCGAGCCCGGCGTCGTTCAGCGCGCCGGCCAGGCTCTCGGTCTTGGCGCGGGTGGAGCAATAGACGATGCCCGACTGACCCCGGCGCGCCGCGGCAAAGGCAAGGATCTGGCGCCGCGGCCCGTCCTTGGGCGCGAAGGCGAGATGGATGTTGGGCCGGTCGAAGCCGCGCAGAAAGGTTTTCGGCGCCGCGCCCGCGAACAGCCGCGCCACGATCTCGTCGCGGGTCTCGGCGTCGGCGGTGGCGGTGAAGGCCGCCAGCGGCACGTGCAATCTTGCGCGCAGCTCGCCGATGCGCAGGTAATCGGGGCGGAAGTCATGGCCCCACTGGCTGACGCAATGGGCCTCGTCGACGGCGATCAGCGACACGCCGATGCGGCGCAGGAAAGCCTCTGTTCCCCCGGCGGCCAGACGCTCGGGCGCCAGATAGAGGATCTTCAGCCGCCCCTCCCCAATCGCGGCATGCACCGCCTCGGTTTCGGCCTCGGTATTTCCCGAGGTCAGTGCGCCGGCCTCGACCCCCGCCTCGCGCAGGGCGCGTACCTGGTCGCGCATCAGCGCGATCAACGGCGATATCACCAGCGTGACCCCGTCGCGGCACAGCGCGGGCAGCTGGTAGCACAGCGACTTGCCGCCCCCCGTGGGCATGATCGCCAGCGTGTCCTGCCCGGCTCGCACGGCCGCGACGATCTCGGCCTGTCCGGGACGGAAGCCGGCAAAGCCGAAGACCGATTGCAGCAGCTGGGCGGGTTCGGGCATGGGCGCTGGGCTTCGCTGTCCGGTAGGGCGGGTCCTAGCCGATGAACATCGCCATGTTGTTGGCGATGACGATCCGGATGGCGATGATCGCGACCAGAACCACGAGCGGCGCGAGATCCAGCGAGCCGGTGTTGGGCAGGATGCTGCGGACCCTTCCGTAGATCGGCTCCAGCAGCCGGTTGAGCCCTTCCCAGATCTGGTAGACCAGCGGCTGACGCAGGTTGAGCACCTGGAAGTTTATCAGCCAACTCATGATTACATGCGCGATCACGATGAAGTAGAGGATATTGAGGATCAGCAGCAGGATTTGCAGCAACGAGACCATAGGGCGGCTCCATCCGGGGGCATCAGCACCGCCACAGGTATAGGCGGGGCGGCCAAAGGGCAACCGCCTTCGCCGGCACTCGCGACGGAACGGAAGGTCGTCTCGCCGCTTGACCTTGGCGCGGGCGCGGGGCAATCCGGCTGGCGGAGGCGCCATGTATCCCTATATCCGGCTGGCCAAGGAACTGATCGTGCATAGCGGCGCCCCGCCGTTGGCGGTGGGGGAGGCGCATCTGTCGCATCACCTCTGCTGGCCATGGGACATCGATCCGTGGCTGGAACTGAACAACTGGCGCACGTTGACGCTTTATGATCTCGGCCGCATGCCCTATGGCCGGCGGATGGGGATCGGCCCGGTCCTGCGCCGCAACGGCTGGGGCCTCGCGGTTGCCGGCGCCTCGGTCCGCTATCGCCAACGGGTGCGCGCCTTTCAGCGGTTTTCGATGCGCAGTTGCTGTCTGGGCTGGGACGCGCGCTTTCTCTACTTCGACCAGAGCATGTGGCGCCGCGGCGAATGCACAAGCCAGGTGCTGGTGCGCAGCGCGGTGACAAGCGCGCAGGGCATCGTCGCCCCGGCGCGGCTTGCGCAGGCGCTGGGGCTGGCGCCGCAAAGTCCGCCGCTGCCGCACTGGGTGATGGCGTGGATCGAGGCCGAGGCCAGCCGGCCCTGGCCACCGCTGCCGCCCGCGGCCGAGGCGCGAATGGAGGCGCCGACCGGGCCGCCCGACGAGGGGCACGAAGGCGGTGCCCCGACGACGCATGAAGGGGTTGCGGCGCGCCGCGGCTGACCCGAGGCATGCGCGGCCGGACCCCCGGGACGCCACGACGCTTGCCCGCGCCCGGCTTTGCCGCCTAAATCGGAAGCAGGAATACAGACAACGGCCGGGATAGCCAGGGGAGCCGCCGATGAAGCCCGTTTCCGCCAAGCGACGCATCTGGGGGTGGTTCTTCTACTTCTGGTCGGTGCAGCCCTACAACACGCTGTTGCTGACCTTCATCTTCGCACCCTACATCAAGGATCTCATCGGCAACGGCTCGCAGGCGCAGGCGGTCTGGGGGTACGGGGTGGCGGCCAGCGGGCTCGCCGTGGCGGTGACGGCGCCCCTGCTGGGCGCGGTGGCGGACAAGGCCGGCGGACGGATGCGTTTCATCGTGGTCTTCTCCGCGGCCTATGTCCT
>JASBUM010000354.1 GCA_030147905.1 Acidimangrovimonas sp. | reverse complement strand
GACCGCGCCCTGGGCGGCGGCAAGTACCAGGCACAGGGCCGCGAAAGCGACCGAAACCCAGCCCGACGACATCGAGACGGCGGACAATGAAACGCCGGTCAATCCGGTCGCTACAGCCGCCGAGGACAGCAGTACGGCGATAGCAGCGCCGATCGTTGCGTGACGAATCTCCAGACGGACGAAATTGGGCATGTTAGCCTCCGTTGTTTCCTGCTCCGACCGCGGCATTCGCTGGAACGGGCGCGATACACCACGTCGTCAGGGTTACAATAACCCGGATGTCGGCAGTGGCCGGAGCCATTTCAAGCGACCGGCCGGAAGCTGGCCGGTTTCCGCGCAAATCGCGCTTCCGGCTCGGCGTAGGGACGCCTCAGAAGGCCTCGGGGCAAGCTTCACGCGCCATATGATCGAGCACCGCGTTGACGAATTTCGGCTCGCGCCCCTCGGGGAAGAACGCCTTGGCGATGTCCAGGTATTCGTTGATCACCACCCGCGGTGGCGTCTCGCCCGCGATCAGTTCCGCACCGCCGGCGCGAAACAGCGCCCGAAGCGTCGGATCGATCCGGTCGATCGGCCATTTCGCGACCAACGCGCGGTCGGTCATCTGGTCGATCCGGCCCTGCCGGTCCACCGCATCGCCCACCAGCTTGCGAAACAGCGCCACATCGCCCTCGGCCAGTGCCGCGCCGTCCATCGCCGCGCCGAAGCGATGGGTCTCGAACTCACGCGTCACGGCCTCGACGCTCTGGCCGCGGTTCTCCATCTGGAACAGCGCCTGAACGGCATAGAGCCGCGCCGCCGACCGCATGCGCCGGCGTTCGTCGCCGCGCCGGTCTCCCGCACCGCTCATGGCTGCGTACCCCTCGTACCGGCGACCCGGACGGCGCCGGCGTCGTCCAGCGCGCCGGCCCCGCCCGCAGGGCCCGACCAGCGCCGCGACAAGGCCACCAGATGCAGCGCCGCCGCCGCCGCGCCGCCGCCCTTGTCCTGATCGCCCGGATCGGCCCGCACCACCGCCTGTTCGCGGTTCTCGACCGTCAGGATACCGTTGCCGATGCAGGCACCATCAAGACCCAGCAGCGTCAGCCCACGGCTGGAATCGTTGCACACCGTCTCGTAATGCGTGGTCTCGCCGCGGATCACGCAACCCAGCGCGACATAGCCGTCGTAATTGGCCTGCCGCCGGGCCATGGCGATGGCCGCCGGGATCTCGAGCGCGCCGGGAACCTCGACGCATTCATGCGCCGCGCCCGCCCGTTCAAGCATCGCCCGCGCCCCCGCCAGCAGATCGCCCGCGATATCGTGGTAATAGGGCGCGACCACGATCAGGATCTTCACCGGCCGTTCGAATTCCGGCAGCGGCAGGGTGTAATGGATCTCGCGTCCGGCCATCTGTCTCTCTTACTTCAGGGGGATCGGGCGCGTGCCCACGATCGAAAGCCCGTAGGCATCCAGCCCGATCACGCGCGGGGTCGGCGAATTGGTCAGAAGCGTGATCCGCGACAGCCCCAGCGCCGAAAGGATCTGCGCCCCAAGCCCGTATTGGCGCAGGATCTGCGGCGATGCCGCATCGTCACCGCGCAGTTTCATGTGCAGGTCGCGCAGCAGGACCAGCGCACCGCGGCCCTCGCGTGCGATCGCCTCCATCGCGCGGCCGAATTCCGCCGAACGGCCCGCCCCGCCCAGCCCCACCACGTCGTAAAGCGGATCGAGCGCATGCATCCGCACGAGAACCGGCTCGGCCCCGCCCAGATCGCCTTTGACAAGCGCGATGTGCTCGGCGCCCTGGGTCGAATCCACATAGATCCGCATCGCCCATTCCCCACCGAACTCCGAATGCACCATCCTCTCGACCGACAGCCGCACCAGGTTGTCGTGGCGCCGGCGATAGGCGATCAGGTCGGAAATCGTGCCGATCTTCAATCCGTGGCTCTGGGCAAAGGCGATCAGATCCGGCAGCCGCGCCATGGTGCCGTCCTCGTTCATGAT
>JASBUM010000353.1 GCA_030147905.1 Acidimangrovimonas sp. | reverse complement strand
CGATTCCAAATATGGCGATGACGATCTCGATACCGCGGCGATCGCGCCCTATCGGCTGTTTCTGGTGTTCAACGAGTTGGTCGCGGCCGAGGGCCGCCCCGGCTTCGCCCCCGCGCACATGCTCGACCAGAGCCACAACGTTACCGATCCGGTCGAAAGTCTGATGAACTCTGCGATGGAGGTCGGGCGCGCCCATGCGCAGGCTCTGCTGGTCGACCGGGCGGCGCTGGCGGCGTTCCAGGAGGCGAATGACGCGCTGATGGCCTCCGAGACCCTGAAGACGGCGTTCCGCACCGATGTGGAACCGATCCTGGCGATGGCCCGGCACGAGGCGGGCGGGGCCATCGCGCCGGTCGCCTGCCTCCGGGCCGCCGGGTATCGCGCCCGGGTCGCACGGACGCGTCCGGCAGTCACCGCCGGTGGTGGAGGGATTGTGTGAGATCCCTTGGCGGATTCCGTCAGGCGTGGTCGTCGCTCGCGCGCGCCGCGGCGCCCATCCTCGCGTGGCCGCGCTGCGGGCCAAGACGTGCGGCGGTGATCAGGGTCGGGCAGGGGGCCGTGGCGCGCTGATGGTTTCGCCTGCGCTCCGGCGCGGGGGGGGGGGCGGCGGCACGGTCCGGCCGCGGCCGGAGGCGCGCGATCAGGGTCCCGCAAGCAGCCAGTCATGGACCAGCCGCGCGCGCCCCGACGCATGGGGATGCAGCTTGATGTAGAAATCCTCGGCCATCTCGATGCGGTCGGGCAGCAGGGGAACAAGCCGCCCGGTCGCCACATAGGGTCTGGTCAGCCCGACCCAGCCCAGAACCGCGCCCATGTCGTCATCAGCCGCCTGCAGCGCGATGGTATAGTTGTTGACGCGATGCCCGGTGTTGATCGGCCCGGTGTAGCCGAGCGCGCGAAACCAGTCCCGCCAGTCGGTCCAGCCGCTGTTGCCCGAATCGAAATGGATCAGCGGCAGGCGCGCCAGCTCGGCTATGTGGCGTACCGGATGGGCGGCGGCGAAGCGCGGGCTTCCCAGCGCCATGATCTGGTCGTGGAACAGGACGCTGCAGCCGCCCGTTTCGCGCCCGATGTCGCCGTAGCGGATGCTCAGGTCGCAGTCGGCCGGGGTCTCGTCTCCGTCGCTCACGATCTGGGCGACGGAGATGTCGCCGTGCGATTTCCAGAACTGCGCGAGCTTCGGCGTCAGCCATAGCGAACTGACCGCCGTCGTCACCCGGATCGTCACAGCCGAGCGCACCGCGCGGGCACGCAGTTGCTCGACCGCGTCGCTCATCGCCTCGAAGCCGCGCTGGAGCGCGACCAGAAGATAGGCGCCCGTATCGGTCAATTCGACGCCCAGGTGATGGCGGCGGAACAGGGCACAGCGCAATTCCCGCTCCAGCGCCTTGACCTGATGGCTGACTGCGGCCGGCGTGACGTTGAGTTCCGACGCGGCGGTCTTGAAACTGCCGTGCCGTGCCGCCGCCTCGAAACTGACGAGGGCCGACATCGGGGGGAGGTCGTAGGGCCGTATCGGCAAGATCACCTCATCCATCAACGCGGTGCAGGCCGGAAGCGCCTCCATACAAGAACGCTTGGCGGGCGTGCTTCGTCCCGCGCCAGACATTACATCAGCTAAGCCAGGATGAGAATTAATGCAATTGCCGGACGCGCCCTTGCGTCGAGACTGGCATGGTCGTCGCCAAGGGAGTCGCACCGATGCTTCGCTCCGAGATCCTCCGCCGCAAGGGGGGCGCGCCCTCCGGGGATGCCGCGTGTTCCGCGAATGCGGCGCAGAACGCCGCTGCCGCCGCGGCAACCCAGCCGCAGCCGCAGCAAGCGCCGCCGCAGCAGCCGCAACCGCGCCCGCGCGCACGTCGTGGCCGTGCGCAGACGATCCGCGATGTCGACCCCGGGGGCAACCCGCATTTGCGCGTGCCCTTCATCACGCGCAAGGTGCCGACCTATGATCTTCTGGACGAACAGGCGCTGGAGCGGATCGAGGCCACCGCCGAGCGTATCCTGGCCGAGATCGGGATCGAACTGCGCGGCGATGCCGAGGCGGTGCGGCTTTACCGCGGCGCGGGGGCGAAGGTCACCGCCATATCCGAGGACGTCTGGAACCTGAAATTCGAGCCGGGCCTGATCCGCACGATCCTGAAGACTGCGCCTGCCCGCTTTACCCAGCATGCGCGCAACCCCGCCAACACGGTCGAGATCGGCGGCGATGCGATGGTCTTCGCGCCGGCCTACGGATCGCCCTTCGTCATGGATCTCGACCGCGGGCGCCGCTATGGCACCATCGCGGATTTCGAGAATCTGGTGAAGCTGGGGCAGGCTTCGCCCTGGCTTCATCATTCGGGGGGCACGATCTGCGAGCCGACCGACCTGCCGGTCAACAAGCGCCATCTCGACATGGTCTATGCCCACATGCGCTATTCCGACCGTGCGTTCCTGGGTTCGATCACCGCGCCCGAGCGGGCCGCCGACAGCATCGAGATGTGCCGGATCCTGTTCGGGGCGGGCTTTGTCGAGAACAATTGCGTCATCATGGGGAATTTCAACACCACCTCGCCGCTGGTTCTGGACGGGGTGACGACGGCCGGCATCCGGACCTATGCCGCGGCCGGGCAGGGGTCCATCCATCTGCCCTTCCTTCTGGGCGGCGCGGTCTCGCCGCTGACGATGGCCGGCTCGATCGCGCAATGTCTGGCGGAATCGATGACCTCCTGCGCCTTGGCGCAACTGGTGCGGCCGGGCGCGCCCGTGGTTCTTGGCGCATTCCTGTCCTCGATGGCGTTGCGCTCGGGGTCGCCGACATTCGGCACGCCCGAGCCTGCGCTCGGCTCGCTGGTCATGGGGCAACTGGCACGCCGGCTGAACCTGCCGCTGCGTTGCGCGGGCAATTTCAGCACCTCGAAACGGCCCGACGGACAGGCGATGCAACAGGCGATGATGTCGATGATGTCGGCGGTGCAATGCGGGGCCAACTACATCCTGCATACCGCCGGCTTCGTCGACGGTCTTCTGTCGATGTCGTACGAGAAGTTCGTGATGGATTGCGACATGGCCGGCGCCCTTCACGCCTATCTGGCCGGCATCGCGGTCAACGACGATACGCTGGCCTTCGAGGCGCTTGCGCAGAACGGCCCGGGCGAGCATCTCTTCGGCACCGACCACACGCTGCGCCATTATCAGACCGCCTACTGGGAGAGTGCGCTCAACGATGACAGGCCCTTCGAGACCTGGGACGAACAGGGGCGGTTAGATTCCGCGCAGCGGGCGAATGCGCGCTGGAAGAGCGTCCTCGACGGCTTTGAGGCCCCGCCGCTCGACCCGGGCATCGACGCGGCGCTGAACGATTTCGTCGCCCGCAGGAAGGCCGCGATGCCGGATGCGTGGTATTGAGGCGCATCCGATCAGTCGGCGCCCGCAGCGGCCCCTGGCACTCGCCGCGGGTCCTGCACGGCGCTGAAGCGGCGCCACTCGTCCGCGCTCGGCGATCGGCCCGTATAGGTCCGGACATAGTCGGGGATGCGGCTCATCCGCGTCTCGCGGCTTTCGCGGACATGCATCGCGATATAGCCGATCTGGACGAGATAGACCGTCCGCGCCCGCGCATCGGCCTCGGCCGCGTCATAGCCGAAACGCAGGAACATCGCGGCGATGGCCCCGAGGCGCAGCTCGTCGGCGGCCTGCACCCGTGTCGCCACCGCGTTGCAGCGATGCGCCCAGCCCCGCACGGCGAGGTCGAGGCGCGGCTCGAACGGGCCGTCTTCCAGGAAGATCCCGATGAGGTTCAGTACCGCCCCGGTGATGGTTTCCGCATCGCTTTCGGCCGCCGCGACGAGGCTGCCGGTGTTGCGCACCTCCCAGTCGTCCAGCAACGCCCCGAGCAAGGCCGCCCGGTCCTTGAAGAACCAGTAGAAGCTGGTGCGCGACAGCCGCAGGCGGGTGGCGAGCGGCTGGATCTTCACCGCCTCCAGCCCGCCTTCGACGAAGGCGTCGCGCGCGGCTTTCAGCCAGATCTCGCGCGACCCGCGCCAGCCGGAGGTCTTGGCGGTAAGGTTCATGTCGCCTGCAGCCATGCACCAAGCCTAGCCCGCGGGCGCGGCCCGGACAACGGCCGCCGCGCGCGGGGGCGAAAACTTGACAGGTGTGAACACTCCGACAATCCTGACGCCAGCCAGATGGAGCACCGCCCATGTCCAGCGACCCCCTGCTACAGCCCTACCGGCTGAAGCATCTGACGCTCCGCAACCGGATCATGACCACGAGCCACGAGCCCGCCTACCCCGAGGACGGGATGCCGAAGGCGCGCTATGCCGCCTATCACGCGGAACGGGCGAAGGCGGGCGTCGCACTGGCGATGACGGCGGGCTCGGCCGCGGTGTCGAAGGACAGCCCGCCCGTCTTCAACAACGTGCTGGCCTACAGGGACGAGGTCGTGCCGTGGATCCGCAAGCTTACCGATGCCTGCCACGAACACGGCTGCGCGGTGATGATCCAGCTTACCCATCTGGGCCGGCGCACGACCTGGTCCAAGGGTGATTGGCTGCCCTCGGTCTCCTCGTCCAAGCATCGCGAGCCTGCGCACAAGGCCTTCCCGAAGCTCGCCGAGGACTGGGACATCAGCCGCGTCATCGCCGATTTCGCCGACGCGACGGAGCGGATGAAGGAAGGCGGCATGGACGGGATCGAGCTTCAGGTCTACGGCCATCTGCTCGATCAGTTCTGGTCGCCGCTGACCAACGATCTGGACGGACCCTACGGCGGACAGGATCTGGACAGCCGGATGAAGCTTTTGCTCGACGTGCTGGCCGGCATCCGCAGGCGGGTGGGGGACGACTTCATCGTGGGCCTGCGCTATACCGCCGACGAGGCCGAGGCCGGTGGCATCACGCCCGAGGAGGGGATCGAGATCTCGAAGCGGCTGGCGGCGACGGGAATGGTGGATTTCCTCAACGTCATCCGGGGCCGTATCCATACAGATCCGGCGATGACCGACGTGATCCCGGTCCAGGGCATGAAAAGCGCCCCGCATCTGGATTTCGCCGGCGCCGTGCGGGCGGCGACCGGCATGCCCACCTTCCATGCCGCGCGGATCCCCGACGTGGCGACCGCGCGTCATGCGGTCGCGGCGGGGCTTCTGGACATGGTCGGCATGACCCGCGCCCACATGGCCGACCCGCATATCGTGCGCAAGATCGTCGAGGGGCGCGAGCATGACATCCGTCCCTGTGTCGGCGCGACCTTCTGCCTCGACCGGATCTACGCGGGCGGCGAGGCGCTGTGCATCCACAACCCCGCGACCGGGCGCGAACTGACGTTGCCGCACATCATCGCGCCCGCGTACGATCGCAAGAAGGTCGTGGTGGTCGGTGCGGGGCCGGCGGGGCTGGAGGCGGCGCGGGTTGCCGCCGGGCGCGGCCATGGGGTGACCGTGTTCGAGGCCCAGTCCGACCCCGGCGGACAGGTGCGGCTGACCGCGCTCAATCCGCGGCGGCGCGAGATGATCGGCGTCATCGACTGGCGGATGGCGCAATGCGCAGCCCGCGACGTGACCTTCCATTTCAACACCGTCGCCGAGACGGCGGATGTGATCGCGCTGTCGCCCGACGTGGTGATCGTCGCGACCGGCGGCCTGCCCAACCTCGAACTGTTCGAGACCGGTCGTGAACAGCCGCTGGCGGTCAGCGCCTGGGATCTGATCTCGGGCGATGTGAAGCCGGGGCAGGAGGTGCTGATCTACGATGAATCGGGCGACCATCCGGGCCTGATGGCGGCCGAGGTGGCGGCGCAGGCGGGCGCGAAGGTC
>JASBUM010000330.1 GCA_030147905.1 Acidimangrovimonas sp. | reverse complement strand
CGAGAAATTCTCGGCCTGAACCCACGAGATCCAGCCCGAGGTGAAGCCGCATTTGGCCGCGCCCGATTCGATGATCTTCTTCGAATCGGAGACCAGATCACCCCAGGTCTTGGGCGGCTGGTTCGGGTCCAGCCCGGCCTTTTTGAAGACGTCCTTGTTATAATAGAGAATCGGGGTCGAGCTGTTGAACGGCATCGACAGCATGTTGCCCTGCTGGTCGGTGTAATAGCCCACCACGGCAGACAGGAATTCCTTGGGGTCGAAGGGCGTGCCGGTGTCCTTCATCAGCTGGTAGACCGGGTAGACCGCACCCTTCGCCGCCATCATCGTGCCGGTGCCGACCTCGAAGACCTGGACGATATCGGGTTGCTGGCGCGCGCGGAACGCGGCGACCGCGGCGGTCATCGTCTCGGGGTAGGAGCCCTTGTAGGTCGCGACGACCTCGTACTTGTCCTGGCTCTTGTTATAATCGGCGACGATCTGTTCGAGCTTGGCGCCCAATTCGCCGCCCATCGCGTGCCACCAGGTGATCTTGGTGCGCGCATTGGCGATCGACACCGAGGCGCCCACCATCAGGCTGGCCGCCACAATCTTGCGAAACATCGGTCTTTCTCCCCATCATAGGATCGTGAACTGCGTCACGCTTAGGGGGGCGAGGTTACAGGATTGTTTTCGTTTGTTGTAGCTTTTGTAACGCTTGGTGCGACGTTTTTGCGCAAACTTCAGGCATTGCGATGTTCGGTGCGGTACTCGCCCGGGTTGGGACCCGGGGCCGCGGGGGCGGCGCGCGATCGTGCGAAAGGGGCGCGCTTTGCACTGGCGGCGCGCTGCGCGGCGCACTAGGCTCGGCCCACGCACCGAAACGAGGGATACCGCATGACCTGGACGCCAGCCGCCAACCGCTATGATTCCATGACCTATCGTCGCTGCGGCATGAGCGGGTTGAAACTGCCGGCGGTGTCGCTCGGCCTGTGGCACAACTTCGGCCATGACACCCCGCATCAGACCAAGCGCGCGATCTGCCGCACGGCCTTCGACCTCGGGATCACCCATTTCGATCTGGCCAACAACTACGGCCCGCCGCCGGGCAGCGCCGAAGAGGCATTCGGCGATATCCTCAAATCCGATTTCGCCGGCCTGCGCGATGAGCTGATCATCTCGTCCAAGGCCGGCTATGACATGTGGCCGGGCCCCTATGGCGAATGGGGCAGCCGCAAATATCTGATCGCCTCCTGCGACCAATCGCTCAGGCGGATGGGGCTCGACTACGTCGACATCTTCTATTCGCACCGGGTCGACCCCGACACGCACCTCGAGGAAACCATGGGCGCGCTCGACCATATCGTGCGTTCGGGGCGCGCGCTTTACGTCGGCATCTCGTCCTATAACAGCGAACGCACCCGCGAGGCGGCGGCGATCCTGAAGGATCTGGGCACGCCCTGCCTGATCCATCAGCCGAGCTACAACATGATCAACCGCTGGATCGAGGACGACGGCCTGCCCGCCTCGCTCACGGAACTGGGGATCGGCGCCATCGCCTTCACGCCGCTGGCGCAGGGCATGCTGACCAACAAATATCTCAAGGGCGTGCCCACGGGCAGTCGCGCCAGCCAGGGCAAGTCGCTGTTTGCCGAATGGCTGAGCGAAGAGGCGCTCGAGAACATCCGCCAGCTCAATGCGATCGCCGAACGGCGCGGGCAGACGCTGGCGCAGATGGCGATCGCCTGGGTGTTGCGCGATCCGGCGATCACCTCGGCGCTGATCGGTGCCTCGCGGCCCGAACAGGTGAAGGATTGCGTCGGTGCGCTGGGCAATCTTTCCTTCACCAAGGACGAACTGGCCGAGATCGACCGCTGGTCGGATGCCGGCAATGTCAATCTGTGGCAGCGTTCGTCCGACAGCTGACGGCGCGGTCCTGGCTGCGGCGGCCCGCCCGGATGGCGGGCCGTCAACGGATCAAGGGAGGAACGAACAGGTGAGCAAGGCGAAAACGGCGATCATCGAGGCCTTCGGCGGCCCCGAGCAATTGAAATTGGTCGAACGCGAATTGGGTGACCCGGGCCCGGGCGAGATCCGCATTCGCCATCATGCGATCGGGCTCAATTTCATCGACATCTACCAGCGCACCGGACTTTACCGCAACGCGCTGCCCCTGGCGCTGGGCATGGAGGCCGCCGGTGTCATCGAGGCGGTGGGCGCCGGGGTGACCCATCTGAAACCCGGTGACCGCGCCGCCTATGCCGCCAATCCGCCCGGCGCCTATTGCGAGGCCCGCGTGATGCCGGCGGCGCAGGTCTGTCCCCTGCCGGAAGGGATCTCGTTCGAGCAGGGCGCGGCGATGATGCTCAAGGGCATGACCGTGGTCTATCTCTTCACCCGGACCACGCCCCTCAAGCGTGGCGACTGGGTCCTGTTTCACGCCGCAGCGGGCGGGGTGGGGCTGATCGCCTGTCAATGGGCGCGCGATGCCGGGATCAACCTGATCGGCACCGCCGGAAGCGACGAGAAATGCGCGCTCGCCCGCGCCAATGGTGCGGCACATGTCATCAACTACCGACGCGAGGATTTCGCCGCTCGGGTGCGCGAGATCACCGATCAGCGCGGCGTCGACGTGGTGATGGATTCGGTCGGACGCGACACCTTCGAGGGTTCGCTCGATGCGCTGCGGCCGCTGGGGATGATGATTTCCTTCGGCAATGCAAGCGGCCCGGTGCCGCCGGTCGATCTTGGCGTTCTGGCGGGCAAGGGATCGCTGAAGATCACCCGCCCGACGCTGTTTACCCACATCGCGCGGCACGAGGACTGCCAGGCGATCGCGCGCGAATTGTTCGCGCGGGTCGAATCCGGCGCCGTGACGCTGCATATCGATCAGCGATTCGCGCTCGACCAGGTGGCCGAGGCCCACCGCGCGCTGGAGGCGCGGCAGACGACGGGCGCCACGGTGCTGATCCCCTGAACGCGCGCCGGCGCGGGCCCCGCATGGCGGGATCCGACGGCGGCTGCCCTCGGTCTTGTGCAACCGGCATTCGTGCCCGGAGGGACGGCAGGCCCCCGGGAAATGGCGGATCGCCCGCTCTGGGCAGTCCGCGCTTCGCCGGCGGAAACCGGGTTCGTGGATGCGATCAGGGCGCGGCGCAGGGCGGCGGACGTTTCGCCGGCCAGTCAGTGGCGCGGTGATAGGCCGCGGCGATCTGCAGGATCTTGCGGTCGGCGCCGCGTGCGCCGATGATCTGGATCCCCATCGGCAGGCCGTCGGCCCCGAAACCGGCGGGCGCGGCAAGGGCCGGCAGGCCGCACAGGCTGGCGGGGACGACGACCTCCATCCAGCGGTGATAGCTGTCCATCTCGCGTCCCGCGATCGACCGGGGATGGCGCCAGTCGGTCGGAAAGGGCCAGGCCTGGGCCGCCGGCAGCACCAGCGCGTCGAAA
>JASBUM010000324.1 GCA_030147905.1 Acidimangrovimonas sp. | reverse complement strand
TAGAAGCCGGGATCGAAGACCACCGCCACCGCCATGGTCAGCGTCCCCGCAACCGCCAGCCCCAGAATCAGCAGCCGCCGGTCCATGCGATCGGACAGCCAGCCGATCGGATACTGGAAGACCAGCCCGCCGACATAGATCATGGCGACGAAGATCGACAGCTGCCGCACGTCGAGCCCCGCCTGGGTGCCCCAGACCGATGCCATGCCGAATTGCGCCGAGAAGATCCCGCCCAGCAGGAACATCCCGATGCAGCCCAGAGGCGAGGTCCGGTACAGCTCGACGATATGCAGCCCCTTGGTGGTCTCGAAGGCCGGAGCCGGGCTGACCGACAGCAGGATCGGCGTGAAGGCGATCGACACGAGGATCGAGGGAATGATGAACAGCACGAAACCCGACGGATCGCCGAAGTTCAGAAGCGCCTGCGCCGCGATGATCCCCAGCATCTGCATGATGAGATAGAGCGACAGCGCCTGGCCGCGGGTCTCGTTGGTGGCGGAGTTGTTCAGCCAGCTCTCGGCGGTGATGTAGACCCCGGAGAAGGAAAAGCCGATGATGACCCGCTCCACCGACCAGGCGATCCAGTTGGGCGCCACGGCATACATGATGAGCACGGCCGAGATCAGCGACCCGAGTGCTGCGAAGACCCGGACATGGCCCACACGCCGGATCATTTCGGGGGTCAGGCGGCTGCCGAAGAGGAAGCCGAGGAAATAGGCCGCCATCACCACCGACATCTCCTGGGTCGAGATCCCCTCGATCACGCCCCGGATACCCAGCAGCGTGCCCTGCATGCCGTTGCCCAGCATCAGAAGCATGATCCCCAGCAGCAATGCCCAGGAGCTGCGCAACACACTCAGCATCGGGTCGTCCTTTCCTTGCCTGCGCCGGCCGGCCTCCCACTGGCTTGGGCGATGTGTCCGCCGCCTAGACCGCGCGCCGCCGCATTTCTATGGCATGGGCGACAATGCAAGGTCGGGAAACGTCCTATGGCAGAAGAAGCGAAGCATCGCCGTATGAAAAGAAGCGGTAACGCTCGGCCACGGCATGGGCGTAGACGGCGCGGATCCGCTCCACCCCCATCAGCGCGGATACAAGCATCATCAAGGTCGACTTGGGCAGGTGAAAATTCGTCATCAGCCCGTCGGTGACCCGGAAGCGGTAGCCGGGATAGATGAAGATGTCGGTCTCGCCGCGCCAGGGCGCGATAGTTCCGTCCGCCGCGCCCGCGCTCTCGATCAGGCGCAGGGCGGTGGTACCCACGGCGATCACCCGCCGACCCCCGGCGCGCGCCGCGTTGATCGCGCGGGCGGCCTCTTCGGTCACCTCGCCCCATTCGGCATGCATCTTGTGGCGCGTCACATCCTCCACCTTGACCGGCAGGAAGGTGCCCGCGCCGACATGCAGCGTGACCTCGGTGCGCGTCACGCCCGCCGCATCCAGCGCCGCCAGCAGAGGGGCGTCGAAATGCAGGCTGGCGGTCGGCGCCGCCACCGCGCCGGCATGGCGGGCGAAGACGGGCTGGTAATCCTCGTTGTCGCGCGCGTCCGCCGGCCGACGCTGGGCGATATAGGGCGGCAGCGGCATCGCGCCCGCCTGCGCCAGCGCCTCCTGGAAGGCGTCGCCCTCGCGGTCGAAGCGCAGCACCGCACTGTCGCGATCGCGCGCCACGACCTGCGCGCACAGGCCGGCCGCGAATTCCAGACGGTCGCCCGGTGCCAGCTTGCGCAGGGGCCGGGCAAGCACGCGCCACTCGCCCTGCGGGCCGGGCTGCATCAGGGTGACCTCGATCCGCGCATCGCCCGCCTGCGCCCCCGCCCCCGCCTGTGCCCCCGCCTGCACCCCGGCGCCGCCCGCGTCGCGCAGCCGGCGCCCCGACAGGCGCGCCGGGATCACCCGCGTGTTGTTGAGCACCAGCAGATCGCCCGGGCGCAGGATCGCGGGCAGGTCGTGAACCCGCCGGTCGGCAATGGCACCGCCCTCCGCCAGCAACAGACGCGCCGCACTGCGGGGCCGCGCGGGACGGGTGGCGATCAGCTCCTCGGGCAGGTCGAAATCGAAATCGGTCAGCTTCATGGCATGCTCATCTGCGGGTGGCGCTTGTGCGGTGGCGCTTGCGCGGGGCGCCGGGGCTGGGGAAATCACCGGGGGGCGCCGCGCACCACCCCGAGCGACGGCGGGCCCGGCACGCCCGTCGCGCGCCTGCGGCGGGCTACTTGCCGTTCCCGGTCGCGGCGCCAGACGCGGCTCCGGTCCCGGGCGCGCGCGCGGGCGGCAGTTTGGGGGGTGGTCCCCGGAACAGGTTGCGGAACATCCCCGGCGTGAGGATCGACAGCGGATTGACCGAGACATGCGGCTTGTCCGCGGTT
>JASBUM010000321.1 GCA_030147905.1 Acidimangrovimonas sp. | reverse complement strand
TGATCGAAGCGTCGGGACAGCTTGTAGCACCGCAGGGCGGGAGCGCGGCGCGGCATCGTGACGGCAGTGACGAATTCCCCCGGCGCCCGATCCTGCCGGCCGTATTCGATGAAGAAATCCTCAAGCGCGATTTCGCGCCGGCGCGCGCCCCGCCGCAGGTGCAGGCGCGCGCTCATCGCGATCAGCGCGGGCGGGGTATCGCCGATCGGCGAGCCGTTGGCGATATTGCCGCCGACGGTGGCGGCGTTGCGGATCTGGAGGCTGGCGAAACGTTCGAGGAAGCGGGCGAAATCGGGGTGATCCGCCGCGATCTCGCGACGCAACGTCTCGATGGTGAGGGCAGCGCCTGTGGTGATCGTTTCGGCGTCGCGCGCGATGGCGCGCAGCGATGGCAATCCGGCGATGAAGGCCGTGGGATGCAGGTCGCGCAGCGCCTTGGTTACCCACAGGCCGACATCCGTGGCGCCCGCGATCACGATCCCGTCGGGATGCGCGACAAACCAGTCGGCGAGGGCATCCTCGTCATGTGGCCGGAAACCGTCGGCTTGCGGGTTCGTCTCGGCCGGATCGGTCCGCGGGTCGGCGGCCGGGCCCGGATCGGGCGCCGCGTGTCCGGGGGCGGCATCCCCGGCCCCGGCGTTCCCCGACGCCGCATCCTTCGCCCCGTCGTGGCGCAGCCATTCGGGCACATCCGCGGCGGCCGCGGCCTCGGCCGCGCGAACGATGGGCGCATAACCGGTGCAGCGGCACAGATTGCCGGCCAGGACGGTATCATGATCCTGCCGCCCCGCCGCATGCCCCGCGGCCAGCGACATCACGATGCCCGGGGTGCAGAAACCGCACTGGCTGGCGTGGTGGTCGATCATCGCGCGCTGGACGGGATGAAGGGCGCCATCGGGCGCGGCGAGCCCCTCGACCGTGCGCACCGCCTTGCCGTGAAGCTGGGGCAGGAACAGCAGGCAGGCGTTCAGTGCCTGCCATTCCCCGTCCTGCGCGACCATGACCGTGCAGGCGCCGCAGTCTCCCTCGTTGCATCCTTCCTTGGTGCCGCAAAGCCCGCGCGCTTCACGCAGCCAATCGAGCAGCGTGCGCGTGGGTGGCTCCTGCGCGACCCGGACCGGCGTTCCATTAAGCAGAAACGCGATCTCCGACATGTCCAAAAACCCGCCGCCTTCTCTTCGACCGGGGTCATTGCGCTTCGGCCCGATGCGGCGTAAAGCTGAAAGCGCGCCCTTGTGTCCCATTGTCATGAAGCCGTCACGCTGGTCTGATGGCAAGCATTACTTTTCGCCGGTTGCGGAAAGGAGTTTCTGGATTTGCCGAAGAATTGATCGGCCGCGAGGATGGGCCGATCATCCAGGCTATGCGCGCCGGGCATGACAGGCGGGGGAGCGGATGACAAGCGCAGGCATGCTGGACAGGGCCGCGATGGCCCGCGGCGGCGACCGTCGGGCGGGTTGGCTCGCGCAGGGTGCGATCATCGGGCTTGGCGTGCTGCTTTACGTCGCGTCACGCTGGTATCCCGCCGACATGCCGGTGGTCGGCCCTTATGAATTCGCGCCGGCGATCTATCTGGCGGCGACGCTGTCGGTCTTCTGGTATCTGCGGGGGCTCACGCGGCTCGAGCGGGCTCTCCGGCCGGCGCGGTGGCGGCAGGTGGCCTTCCTCGGGGGGGTGGCGCTTCTCTATGCGGTGACGCAGACGGGCTTCGAATATGTCGCGCAGCGGATGTTCTTTCTCAACCGGTTGCAGCATGTCGCGCTCCACCATGTCGGGCCGGTGCTGATCGGGCTGTCGATGGCCGGGCCGGTAATTCTCGCAGGGGGGCCGCCATGGCTGCGCGGCCTGTGTGGAAGCGCGGCCATGCGCCGGGTCATGGCGGTGCTGCAACAGCCCTTTGTGGCGACCTTCCTGTTCGTCGGCACGTTCTATTTCTGGCTGATCCCGCCGGTCCATTTCGTCGGCATGATCGATCCGACCCTCTATCAGGTGATGAACTGGTCGATGGCCGTCGACGGCATCCTGTTCTGGGCGATGGTGCTTGACAGCCGGCCGCATCCGCGCGCGCACGCGCGTTTCGGAACCCGCGCGGTGCTTGCCGTGGCGGTGATGTTCCCGCAGATCGTGCTGGGCGCGCTGATCACCTTCGCCGGCCGCGACCTTTATCCCTATTATGCCTATTGCGGACGCTATTTCCCCTCGATCTCGGCGGTGACCGATCAGCAGATCGGCGGTATCGTCATCTGGATCCCCCCGGCGATGATGAGCGCGCTCGCCCTGCTTCTGGTGCTGTCGAACATGCGCCGGGCGGAGGTGGCGGAGGCGCACGCCGGGCAGGCGGACCGGCCCCCACCACACCAGCCGTCCTAGGCCATTGCCGCCCGCGGCGCGGGCCACGCGCGCGCTCTCTCGCCCGCCTCAGCTGTCGCCCGCCAGCCGCACAAGCCTGCGCGCGACCGCGGCTGTGTCGGCCTCGGCGCCGTCGAGCTTGGGGATCAGCAGCCGCGCCCGGCCGCGTCCGTCGAAGACGTAGATCGAGGGACCATGCAGCACCCGGTAGGGTTTCGTCGCGGTCGCGGGATAGACCGCATAGGTCACGCGAAACCGCCGGGCAAGGATCGCCAGCTGGTTCGCGGTGCCGCGCAGCCCGTCGAAACGCGGCTCCAGCGCCTCGGTGTAGCGGCGCAACACGGCCAGACT
>JASBUM010000306.1 GCA_030147905.1 Acidimangrovimonas sp. | reverse complement strand
CCTGAATTCCTATCTGTGGCAGGATTACGATCTGGCGCCGGACTATCCGCGCCTGTTCAAGTTCATCGAGTTCTGGCAGGAGGAGATCGAGGGTCCCCTGCATTCGGTCCGCTTCACTCACCGCAAGATGATCGCGCCGGGGGAGTGGCAAAACCTCGTGGGTGAGTTCCGCGTCCATTAGATTTGGCGCCGCTGCCCGCGCCACCGGCCATCGCGCAGGGCGCGACCTGCGCGGAGGCGGTCCGTCGCTGCGACGCGCTTTCAGGCGCCGCTTTCGGGCGCGGCCGGTGTGCTCGCGGCGGCGCGCAGGATCATTCCGTAGAGATCGCGCGGATCGTCGGGATCGGCAATCATGTCGAGCATCCGGGCAAGACCCGTTCCGGCAAGCTGGCCGTGGATGTAGCGCAGCGCGGCGAAATCCTCGATCGCGAAGCCGACGCTGTCGAAAAGGGTGATCGTGTGCGCCTCGCGCCGGCCGGGGGCCGTGCCTGCGATCACCTGCCACAATTCGTGCACCGGGTGATCGGGGGCGAGCTGCTGTATCTCGCCCTCTATCCGGGTCTGGGGTGGATATTCGACGAAGATCTCGGCTCGGCGCAAGATGTCGGGGTGCAGTTCGGTCTTGCCGGGGCAGTCACCGCCGACCGCGTTGATATGAACGCCGGGGCCGACCATGTTGTCGGTCAGGATGGTGGCGAACTGCTTGTCGGCAGTGACGGTGGTGATGATCTGCGCGCCCTCGATCGCGGCCTCGGCGCTGGCGCAGGGCTCAAGCTTGATGCCGCTGCCGGCCAGGTTGGCCAGGCATTTGCGCGTCGCACCCGGGTCGATGTCGTAAAGACGGATGCGGTCGATGCCGCAGATCTCGCGAAAGGCGATCGCCTGAAACTCCGCCTGGGCGCCGTTGCCGATCAGCGCCATGGTGCGGGCGCCGGCGGGCGCGAGATGGCGCGCCGCGAGTGCCGAGGTCGCGGCCGTGCGCAACGCCGTCAGGATGGTCATCTCCGACAACAGCACCGGATAGCCCGTGGCGACATCGGCCAGAAGGCCGAAGGCGGTCACGGTCTGGAGCCCGGCCTTCATGTTGCTGGGGTGGCCGTTGACATATTTGAATCCGTAAAGCGCCCCGTCCGAGGTTGGCATCAGCTCGATCACGCCCACCGGCGAATGGGCCGCCACGCGCGGCGTCTTGTCGAAATCCGGCCAGCGGCGGAAATCCTCGGCGATGGCCTCGGCAATCCCGGCGATGGCGCGGCCCAGCCCGATGCGCAGCACCAGCCGCATCATGGCATCGACGCTGACGAAGGGCACGAGGTTGCGCGTGGCGGGCGCGATGCGCATCGGTTGGCCCCCCGCGGGCCCGTCCCCGGTGGCGGATGCGGGCGCGGACTGGTCGGGGGTGGGCTGGCCGCTGGCGTTCATCCGAAGCTCCGTGTCGGTCGGTCGAAGACCTTGCGCCCCATCAGCGACGCGACAAGGTCCACCATCAGCCGCGCGGTGCGGCCGCGTTCGTCGAGAAAGGGGTTCAGCTCCACCAGGT
>JASBUM010000305.1 GCA_030147905.1 Acidimangrovimonas sp. | reverse complement strand
GCCTCCGGCGTCGCGGGCGTCGGGTCGGATTTGCGGATCAGATCGTGCTCGCGCCCGCCCATGAACCGGGCCGAGGGCACCGGCTCGCCGAAGGCGTTCACGTTGATGAGCGTGTCGCGGGCCGGATCCGGATCGATGCGGCGCCCGCCGACGGCCATGGTGATGAACCAGGTGCCGGTCGAGACGACGGTGAAGGGTGGCGTGCCGATCAGCAGGTAGGGCAGCAGCGAGGCATTGGAATCGTGGATACCGCAAGCCACCGGGGTGCCCGGGGCAAGCCCGGTCTCGGCGGCGATCCGGGGCAGGATCGGGCCGAGGATCTCGCCCGGCGGGCGTGGCCGGGCGATGCGGCCGGCCAGACCCAGACGCGCCGGAAGATCCGAGAAATCCCGCGCCGCGACATCCCACAGATCGGTATGGGTGCCTAGCGAACTTGCATCGGTTGCCGCGACACCGGTCAGCCGGTGCGACCAGTATTGCGGCCAGGTGACGACGCTGGCGATGCGCGCGTTCAGGGACGGGTCGCGGTCGAGCTGCCAGTGGATCTGGGCGCCGAGATTGAGACCCAGCGGAAGCCGGGGCGATCCGGTCTGCGCGAAGGGCGGACGGAGCGCGTCATAGGCGGCTGAGGTTTCCTCGGGGCCCGGGTGTTCGTAGTCGAGGACCGGCGCGGCAAGGCTGCCGTCCGCGGCCAGCAGCGCCGCGCAGGCGCCGTGGCAGACCGGGACGATGGCATCGACGCCATGAGCCGCATGCAACCGCGCCAGACCATCGCGCAGGAAGGCCCACAACCGCCCGGTATCGGCATGCGGGTAGGGCGGCGCGGCGCGAAACCGGTTCGGCGTGGTCAGCACGGTGATTTCGGCAAGCGTCGCGCGATCGACGAGGGCAAGCTTGGCATTGGTCTTGCCGATGTCGATGACGGCTATGTGGCGGGGTCCGCTCATGTCGTCACGGCATCCTGAACATCTCGACCAGCGGGACCGCGATGGGCTCGCCGTCGGGCATGGTCTCCATGATGTCGGCCATGTGCGCCCACCAGCGCCGCATCACCGGATGCTGCGGCAATGCCGCCATCCCGTGGTCGTCGCGCCGCCACAGCACCGCGAAGAGACTATCCGTCTCGGGGTCGAGATGGATCGAGTAGTCGCTGATGCCGGCCTTGTGCAGCAGCGCCACCAGATCCGGCCAGATCGCATCATGCCGCCGCCGATATTCCTCGGCCGTGCCTGGCATCAGTTGCATCCTGAAGGCGTACTTCTCCAATCAGGTGCCTCCCATGCGCGCGCCGGCGGTCGTCGGCGTGGCTGCATCGCGCGCCGTGGCCCGGCGCCGCCGCAACCGCGACCACAGCCGGGGCAAGGCGATGACGACGATCAGCAGGAGGCCGATGAAGATCGACATCACGATCCCCGGAACGTTCAGCAGGCCGAAGCCGAAGGTGACCAGCCCCATGACCAGTGCCGCCAGCACCACGCCCGCGATGGTGCCCGATCCGCCCAGGATGTCGACGCCGCCCAGAACCACCATGGTGACGACCTGCAACTCCCATCCCAGCGCGATCGAGGGCCGCGTGGAGCCGAGCCGCGAGGTCAGGCAGACGGCGGCGACCCCGGACATCAGGCCGGTCAGCACGAACAGGATGGCCTTGACCCGTGTCACGCGGATCCCTGAGAAGAGCGCGCCGGTCGGGTTGTTGCCGATGGCATAGACCATGCGCCCGAAGCTGGTTCGATGCTGGAGAACGCCGAAAGCCGCGGCGAGCAGGACAAACAGGACGAGCTCGAACGAAAAGACCCAGAAGACATAGCCCTGACCGAACCAGGCGAAGCCCGCCGGATAGTGGGTGTAGGCCTGATTGCCGAGGATGATGTAGCTGATCCCGCGGTATAGGCTCATGCCGCCGATGGTCACCACGATCGAGGGCAGCCCGAAACGGGTAACGAGCAGCGCGTTGAGCCCGCCGCAGGCCAGTCCGACGCCGAGCCCGACCGCGATCAGCACCGGGACCGGCGCCCCCGCCGCCGCCGCCGCGCCCATCAGCGTCGAGGCCAGCGCGATGATCGATGCGACGGAAAGGTCGATCTCGCCGGCCACGATCAGCATCGCCATGGGAAAGGCGATGAATCCCAGTTCGGTGAAATTGAAGGTGGCGTCCGAAAGGTTCCATGCGTCGAGGAAATAGGGCGAGGCCAGCGCGTTGGCGACGAAGATGGCCACCGCGACGACGGCGAGCAGGAACTCCCAGCTTTTCAGCGCCCTGGTCAGCGGCTTCTGGAGCCGGTCTGGCATCTGGCGTCCGGCGTCGGTGATGTCGCTCATGCCGTGGCCTCCGCCGATTTCAGGATCACGCGACCGGCGCGGCGGTTGCCGCGCGCGTTGATCGCGACGGCGACAAGGATGGCGGTGCCGGAAATGGCCATCTGCCAGAAAGGCGAGACGCCGACCACCGGCAGCGCGTTCTTGGTGACGCCTAGGAACAGCGCGCCCAGCACTGCCCCCGCCACCGATCCCGCGCCGCCGGCGATGGATATCCCGCCGATCACGCAGGCCGCGACGACGTCGAGTTCGAAGCCGTTGGCGATGTCGACATAGGCCACCGCATAGCGCGCGACCCACAGGTATCCGGTAAGCCCGGCCAGCGCGCCGCCGAGGACGAAGGCCCAGAATTGCGTGCGGCCGACATCGATCCCGGCATAGACCGCCGCGTCGGGATTGCCGCCCACCGCGAAGAAGCTGCGGCCAAGGGCGGTCCGGCCGATCAGCAGGGCATAGACCACCACCATGGCGAGCGCGATCCATGTCATGACCGGCAGGTCGAGCAGCGGGGCACGGGGAAAGGCCTTGAAGGATCCGCTCAGTTGCTGGTCATTGATCCACTGGCCGCCGGAGATCAGGAAGATGCTGCCGCGGGTGATCGTCATTGTGCCCAGCGTGACCACGATCGACGGGATCCCGAGCTTCCACACCAGCAGCCCGTTGATCGCGCCCACCGCCGCCCCCAGCGCGACCGCGGCCAGGATCACCAGGGGCAGCGGCACGCCAATCGTGTCCAGAATCGCCGCCACCATGCCGCTCAGCGCGAGATTGGCCGCGACCGAAAGGTCGATGCTGCGGGTCAGGATCACGGCCATCTCGGCCAGCGCAAGGATGATCAGCGGTGCGGTGTCGTTGAACGTGCCTGCCAGATTGGACGGCGCCACGAAGGCCGGAAAGCGCAGCGCGATCAGCGCCGTCATCGCGACGATGGCAAGGGCGAGCAGGGCCTCGCGGGATTTCAGATATCGGTTCATCGGCTGTCCTGGCCTTCCTCGGCGATGCCGGCGGCGGCCCGCACGAGCCGCTCCGGCGTCATTTCCTCGCGTTCGAGCTGCGCGACCATCCGACCCTCGCGCATGACGATGGCACGGTCGGACATGCCCATGATCTCGGGAATTTCCGAACTGACCATGATGATGGCGAGCCCCTCTCCGGCGAGATCGGCCATGAAGGCGTGAACCGCCGCCTTGGATCCGATGTCGATGCCCTTCGTGGGTTCGTCGAGGATGATGACGCGCGGCTTCGTCGCCAGCCACTTGGCGATCACCACCTTCTGCTGGTTGCCGCCCGAAAGCTGCGCCACGTCCTGGTCGAGGCTGGCCGCGCGCAGGTCGAGCCGGCGGGCATATTCCCGCGCGAGGCGGAATTCCTCGGTCAGGCGCAGGAAGCCCCGCCGCGACGTGCGCGACAGCGACGGCAGCGTCACGTTCTGAAAGATCGGCAGGCCCTTGATCGCCCCCTGCGTGCCGCGGTCCTCGGGCACATAGACGATGCCGTTTGCAATGGCCTCTGCGGTCGATCGGATGACGGCCACGCGCTCGCCGATACGGCAGGCGCCCCGGGACGGCCTGGTCAGCCCGAAGAGCGCCTGCATCACCTCCGACCGGCCGGCGCCGACGAGGCCGTAGAATCCAAGGATCTCGCCTTCCCGCAGGGAAAAGTTGATGTCCTCGAATTCGGTCGGGTGACAATAGCCTGCCACCGTCAGCACGGGCGGGCCGAGCCGGGGGCTGCGATCGGGAAAGATCTGGTTGACCTCGCGCCCGACCATCATCCGCACCAGACGGGATTCGTCCACCTCCCGCATCAGCCCGTGACCGACCAGCGCCCCGTCGCGGAACACGGCCCAGCGATCGGCGATATGGAAGATCTCCTCGAACTTGTGGGAGATGAAGAGAATCGCCTTGCCCTCGGCCTTCAGCCGCTCGACCAGGGCGTAAAGCTCATGGATCTCCTTGTGGCTGAGTGCCGCGGTCGGCTCGTCCATGATCACCACCCGCGCATCGACGGAAAGCGCGCGTGCGATCGAGACCAGGTGCTTGGAGGCGATGCCGAGGTCGCGCAGCCGCGTGCCGGGATCGAGATCCGCCCCGATCCGGGCAAGCAGGCCGCGCGCCTGCGCAACCATCTCGCGCCGGTCGATCAGGCCCAGCCGGGTCCGCGGCGCGTGGCCCAGAAAGATGTTCTCGGCCACGCTCAATTCGTCGAACAGGACCGTTTCCTGATGAATGGCCGTGACGCCGGCGGCCTCCGCCGCGGCGGCGGTGGAAAATTGCGCCTCGCGGCCGTCGATCGTGATCGTGCCCGCGTCCGGGCGATAGATTCCGGTCAGGATCTTGACGATTGTCGACTTGCCCGCCCCGTTCTCGCCGATCAGCGCCGTGACCTGGCCGGGATAGAGCTCCAGCCCGACGTCATGCAGCGCACGAACGCCCGGAAAGCTCTTGGAAACGCCGCGGAGCGTCAGAACCGGCTTGGCGGTCATCAGGTCGGCCGTGGGTGGCAGTGCGGTCATCACGAGATCCCCCGAGCGGAGCGGCCCGGCGCGCGCGGCGCCGGGCCCGTGCTTGCGCCCGATCAGAACATCTTGGCGTATTTGTCGACGTTCGAGGCATCGAAGGTGAAGGGATCGCCCATCACCCCGACGTTATCCTTGTCGAGCGTGGTCGAGCCCATGCGGCCCATGCCGATCTTGGCGCCGGGCTTGGCCACCGCCTTCTTGGTGGCGAGGTTGTGGGCGATCATCGTCGCCGCATATCCGAGGTCGATCGGATTCCACAGCGCGAAGCTCTTGGATGCGCCCGACTTGACATGTCCCGCCATCTGCGAGGGCAGGCCAAGCCCGGTGACGTTGACCTTGCCGACGAGGTGGTCATCCTCGACCGCCTGCGCCGCGGCGGCGATCCCCACGGTAGTCGGCGCGATGATCGCCTTGAGGTCGGGGTATTTCTTGATGAGGCCCTGCGCCTCGCGATAGGACTTGTCCGAAAGGTCGTCGCCGTAGACGACGGATACGAGCTTGATCTTCGGATAGCTTCCCATGTCCTTCTTCATGGCGGCGATCCAGGCGTTCTGGTTGGTCGCCGTGGCCGAGGCCGACAGCACGGCGACCTGTCCGCCCTGGGGCATGTGATCGGCCGCCATCTTGATCAGCATCTTGCCGATCAGCGGGGTCGACGATGGATCGAGCTGCATCTCGCGGCCGGCCTTGGCGACGCCTGAGTCGAACGAGATCACGGTGATGCCGCGCTTCATCGCCTTCTTCAGCACCGGCACCAGCGCGTCCTTGTCGTTGGCCGAGATCGCGATCGCGTCGACGTGCTGGGCGATCAGCGAGTTGATCACCTGGATCTGGCCCTCGGCGGTGGTGTTGGTCGGACCGGTGTATATGATCTTGACGTTTCCGATTTCCTTGGCAGCCTGTTCCGCCCCCTTGTCGACGGCATCGAAGAAGCCGATGCCAAGCGCCTTGACGACGATGGCGATGCGCATCGGCGCCGCCTGGGCGACGGTGGCGGTCGTGGTCGCAAGCGACGCGGCGACCGCCATGGTGGTCAGTGCCTTCTTGAAGATGCTCATGTTTTCCTCCCTTGAGCGTCCGTCTTGTCGTTACCGGCCGCGCTGGCTCCTCAACCCTTCCCGCGCGCCCGTCTCTTCAACCTTCCTGCGCGGCCGCCTTCCTGCTGGTCGCCGCGGGAACGGTGATCAACCGGATATCGGCCGCGCCCAGCATCTGTGCCGCACGGTCGTCGATGCGGTCGTCGGTCACGACGGTGTGGATGCGCGCCAGCGGGCAGAGCACCAGGCTGGACCGGTTGCGGAACTTGGAACTGTCGACCAGGACGACCAGTTCATCGGCCTGATCGATCAGCTTCTGTTCGGCCTGAATCAGCAGCGGATCCCCCTCCATCAGACCGAGCGGTCCGAGGCCGCGCGCGCCCATGAACATCCGCCGGGCGTAGAAATGGCGCGATCCGTCGTCCTCGAAGGGCGACAGGATGATGTTCTGTTCGCGGTAAATGGCCCCGCCGGGCAGCAGGACGGTGTTCTTCGAATGCTTCAGCAGATGCTCGGCGATCGGGAAGGAGTTGGTGAATACCTGGCAGCGCCGGGCCGAAAGCGGATGCACCATCTGGAAAGTGGTGGTGCCACCGTTGATGATGATCGGATCGCCGTCCTCGCAAAGCTCGACCGCGGCGCGGGCAATGGCCCGCTTGGCGGCGATGTTCACCGTCTCGTTGACGCTGAAGGGGCGGCCGGCAAGGCCCACGAACTGGGGCGGTGCGATCGATTCCGCCCCGCCGCGCACGCGGCGCAACTTCTTCTGGACGTGCAGCGTGGCGATATCGCGCCGCACCGTCGCCTCGGACGCGCCCGTCAGCGCGACAAGTTCCGGCACCGTCGCGACCGGCCGTTCCTGAATCGCGGACAGAATGATCCTGTGGCGCTCGCTTTCGTGCATGCGTTCCTCCCTTCCGGCGAGGCTTCCACCGAAAACGATCACTGTCAATCATATTCGATCACGCAATGCCTTATATTGTAATGCCATGCTTGAAGATGATCGTTTATGATTGACATTGCGTCGCCGGATGGCAGAGTTCGGGCCGAAGGGCGCTGCACTGCGCAAGGGAGGATCAGATGCCGGACACCGCCGCCGCCACCGCGCGGCTTGCAAGTCTTTGGGACGAAGGTCGGGCCCAGGGGATGAGCGAGCCGGAGAAGCTGCTCTATCGCTCCAACCTCCTGGGCTCCGACAAGCGAATCACCAATTACGGTGGCGGCAACACCTCGGCCAAGGTGATGGAACGCGATCCGCTCACCGGCGATCCGGTCGAGGTGCTCTGGGTCAAGGGTTCGGGCGGCGATGTCGGCTCGATGAAACTCGACGGGTTCGCCACGCTCTACATGGACAAGCTTCGCGCGTTGAAGGGGGTCTATCGCGGCGTCGCGTTCGAGGACGAGATGGTCGGCTACCTGCCGCATTGCACCTTCAACCTCAATCCGCGCGCGGCCTCGATCGACACGCCGCTGCATGCCTATGTCCCAAAGAGGCATGTCGACCACATGCACCCCGACGCGATCATCGCGATCGCCGCGGCGGCGAATTCGCGCGAGCTGACGCGCCAGATCTTCGGCGACGAAATCGGCTGGCTGCCATGGAAGCGGCCGGGCTACGAACTGGGGCTGTGGCTCGAGAAATTCTGCCTCGAGAACCCCGAGGCCAAGGGGGTGGTGCTGGAATCGCACGGGCTCTTCACCTGGGCTGACGACGCGCAGGCGTGCTACGAGTTGACGATCGAGATCATCAACCGGGCGATGGTCTGGTTCGAGGCCGAAACGCGGGGCAAGACGGTCTTCGGCGGCGCCCGGCACGACAGCCTGCCCGAAGCCGAGCGGCGCTCGGTGGCGGCGCGGCTGATGCCGGCGATCCGCGGGATGATTTCTGCCGATCACCGCATGGTCGGCCATTTCGACGATCAGCCCGCGGTGCTGGAATTCGTCAATTCGGTGCAGATGCCGGAACTGGCCGCGCTCGGCACCTCGTGCCCGGATCATTTCCTGCGCACCAAGATCCGGCCGCTGGTGGTGGATTTCGACCCCGCCAACCCCGACACCCCGGCCACGCTCGACGCGCTCGCGCCCCAGGTCGCGGCCTACCGCGCCGATTACGCCGCCTATTACGCGCGCTGCAAGCGCCCCGACAGCCCGGCACTGCGCGACCAGAATGCGGTCGTCTACCTGGTGCCCGGCGTCGGCATGATCACCTTCGCGCGCGACAAGGCCACGGCCCGGATCTCGGCCGAGTTCTACGTCAACGCGATCAACGTGATGCGCGGCGCCTCGGCGGTCAGTGAATATTGCGGTCTGCCCGAGCAGGAGGCCTTCGACATCGAATACTGGCTGCTGGAAGAGGCCAAGCTCCAGCGCATGCCCAGACCCAGGAGCCTGGCGGGACGCATCGCCCTTGTCACCGGTGGCGCGGGCGGCATCGGCGCCGCCACGGCCGAGCGTTTCCTGCGCGACGGCGCCTGCGTCATGCTCGCCGACATCGACGAGCCGGGCCTTGTCGCGGCCTCGACAACGCTCGCGCAGCGCTTCGGCAAGGACGTGATCCGCACCACCCGTGTGGACGTCACCGACGAGGCGGCGGTGCAGGCGGCCTACAGCGAGGCGGCGGTCGAGTTCGGCGGGCTCGACATTCTCGTCTCGAATGCCGGTATCGCCTCCTCCGCGCCGGTCGAGGAAACCACGCTCGCGCTGTGGAGCCGCAACATGGATATCCTGTCGACGGGCTATTTCCTGACCAGCCGCGAGGCGTTCCGGCTCTTCCGCGCACAGGGGATCGGTGGCGCGATCGTCTTCGTCGCCTCCAAGAACGGGCTTGCGGCCTCGCCCAACGCCTCGGCCTATTGCACCGCCAAGGCGGCCGAGATCCACCTTGCCAGATGTCTCGCGCTGGAAGGCGCCGCGGCCGGGATCCGTGTCAACGTGGTCAATCCCGACGCGGTGCTTCGAGGCTCCAAGATCTGGTCGGGCGAATGGCTTGACCAGCGCGCCGCGACCTACGGCACCGACAAGGACGGGCTGGAGGAAATGTATCGCCAGCGCTCGCTGCTCAAGCGCGCGGTGCTGCCCGAGGATGTGGCCGAGGGGATCTGCTATTTCGCCTCGGACCTGTCGTCGAAATCGACCGGCAATATCCTGAATGTCGATGCCGGCAACGCCCAGAGCTTCACGAGGTAGGTCATGATGCTGATCGACGAGGAACTGGTTGCCGCCGAGAACGCCCGCCGGATCGACGATCTGCGCGCCGATTACGACCACCTCGGCGCGCGTATGGCGCGTCGCGGCATGGACATCGATGCGGTGAAGGCGCGCGTCGCGGCCTATGGCGTGGCGATCCCGTCCTGGGGGGTCGGCACCGGCGGCACGCGCTTTGCCCGCTTCCCCGGCCCCGGCGAGCCGCGCGACATCTTCGACAAGCTGGAGGATTGCGCCGTCATCCACCAGCTCACGCGGGCCACGCCCGCCGTGAGCCTGCATATCCCCTGGGACAAGGCGCCGCCGGCCGATCTCAAGGCCAGGGCGGCAGAGCTGGGCCTGG
>JASBUM010000275.1 GCA_030147905.1 Acidimangrovimonas sp. | reverse complement strand
TGCGATCATGTCGATCAGGTCCAGGATTTCCTCGGCCGGCGGATGCTGCTTGAAAATCCCGCGGTCTATCTCGATTTCAGCAGCAGCACGATGGATGAGATCGCGTTCCTTTCGGAGGTCGCCGGACGCACCGGCTGCGGGCTCTTGCTGGACATCAACAACGTCCAGGTCTCATCGTGCAACCACCAGACGGACGCCCAGGCCTATATCACCGCCTTTCCGCACGATCTGGTCGGCGAGATCCACCTGGGCGGGCACGACCGGCAGGCCGATGACAGCGGCGCGCCCCTTCTGATCGACAACCACGGTGCCCCGGTCTCGGATCCGGTTTGGCAGCTCTATCTTCAGGCGCTGGAGCTTGGCGGTCCGAGGCCCACGCTGATCGAATGGGACAACGACATTCCCGCCTGGCCGGTCCTGGCCGCCGAGGTCGCACTGGCCGGGCGGCTGCTGGGGCGCATGGGTGGGCATGGCACTGCGCCCGCGCCTTCGCGCGGTCGCACGGCGGGTCTGGTCCGGGCGGGCGTGCCATGATCGATCACGCCGAATTCTGCGCGGCCCTTCTGGACCCCGCCCGCGCGGTGCCGGCGCCGCTGCGCGATCCGCGGGGCGGGCCGGCCGGGGCGCGCTTTGCGGTCTACCGCAACAATGTCGCGGTCGGCCTGATCGAGGCGCTTCGCGTCGGCTTCCCGATGCTGGAACGTCTGCTTGGTGCGGAATTTTTTGGCGCCATGGCCGCCATCCATCTGCGCCGGCATCCCCCGCGCTCGGCCCTTCTCGATCGCTATGGCACGGAGATGCCCGGCTTCCTCGCCGATTTCGCGCCGCTCGCCCATCTGCCGTGGCTTGCCGATGTCGCCCGGCTCGAGCTGGCCTTGCGCGACAGCTATCACGCCGCCGACGCCGCGCCCGTCGCACCCGAGATCCTGCGCGCGCTGTCGCCGGGCCGATTGATGGCCAGCCGCATGATCCTTGCCCCGGCGGTGCGCCTCGTGCCGTCGGACTGGCCGCTTCACGCGCTTTGGCTCGCCCATCACGACCCCGGGTGCGCGCCCCCGCCGGGGCGGGCCGGGGCGCAGCCGGTGCTTGTCACCCGGCCCTGCCACGACCCGGCGCCACATCCGTTGCCGACCGGCGCCGTCCCCTTCATCGCCGGGCTGATGGCGGGCTTGCCGCTGGCGGCTGCCCTGGCCGAGGCCCCGTCCTTCGACTTCGAGGCGACCTTCGCGCTTCTGATCGGCACGGGCGCCGTCGCGGCAATCGAGCCGGGGGAGGGACGATGATTGCCCTGCTCGACCGCCATGACCGCGCGACCGATCCGCTGGCCATGCGCTGGGCGCCGCTCCTGCTTCCGGTCGCCGCGCGCTTGGTCTTCGCGGCGGTACTGCTGGTATATTTCTGGAAGGCCGCACATACCAAGCTGGGCCCGGGCCAAGGGCGGGGTTCTGGCCCCGGTGCCCGGCGCCTATGCGCAGATCTTCCCGCGCGCATTCGAGGCGGCGGGCTATGATCTCTCCGCACTGCCGTGGCATTATCACCTGATCGCCGTTCTCGGCATGTGGACGGAGTTCCTTCTGCCGCTGATGATCGTTTTGGGCCTGAGGGCGCGTCCTGCCGCATTGGGATAGCGTGCTTCGGGGATGGCGTGCTTCGTGCTGGTCCAGAGCTATGTCGACATCGTCGGCCACGGGATCGGCAGGGCAGCACTTGGTGGCTGGTTCGACGGCCAGTCAGGGGCACTCATCCTCGATCAGCGCGCGTTCTGGCTGCTGACGTTGCTGATACTCGTGGTGATGGGCGCGGGGCCGCTTTCGCTCGATGCCGCGATGGGGCGCATGCGCGCGGGGCTGGCTGGGCGCCACAAGCCCGGCGGATCCCCGGCCGGGCAGCCACCGGCCGGAACAGGTGGCAGGCCGGCGGCCGGCGGCGGGCCAGACGCCCCGCCGGCGTGCGTTCAATGCGGATCGGGCTGCTGCGCGGCCAACGCGAGGATGCCGCCCAGCGTCGCCATCGCGATCGGGAACATGGTGAAGACGCCAAAGCCGAAGGCATGCCACATGCCCGCCGCCGAAGCCAGCAGCAGCCCCCCCGCGACGACGTTGCGCGAACGCGCCATCGCACCGCCGGCAATTGCG
>JASBUM010000273.1 GCA_030147905.1 Acidimangrovimonas sp. | reverse complement strand
GCTGACCCCAAGATCTTGAAGCGCGGCAACATGGGCGGCGGTCGGATAACCCGCGTTGCGCGCCCAGCCATAACCCGGATGCTCGCGATCAAGCGCCTCCATGATCGCGTCGCGCGCCACCTTCGCCACGATCGAGGCCGCCGCGACGGAAAGCGCGCGCGCGTCTCCCTTCACCAGGCATTCGGCCGGAATGGTCAGACCCGCAGGCAGGCGGTTGCCGTCGATCAGAGCGTGATCGGCCCGTGGCGCGAGCCCCTCGAGCGCGCGTTGCATCGCCAGATGGCTCGCCCGCAGGATGTTGAGCCGGTCGATCTCCTCGACGTCGGCATGGGCGATCGAGACCGCAACGGCGCCACGGTGGATCGCCTCGGCCAGCGTCGACCTGCGCGCGGCACTCAAGGTCTTGGAATCGGCCAGACCCTCGGGGATCGCGGCCGGATCGAGGATGACGGCGGCGGCGGTGACCGGACCGGCGAGCGGGCCGCGCCCGACCTCGTCCACGCCGGCCACATGACGGGCGCCCCGCCCGATGGCGGCGGCTTCGAAACTGAAATCGGCAACGATACGCATCATCGCCGCAATTGATCCGATCCGGGCGGCGCGGGCAAGTGTCGGCATGGGAAAGGGCGCACCGGCGGGCGCGCCCTCATCACCGGCACCACCGGCGCCCCGGGCCTATTGCCACGCGGTGGTTTCGCCGCGTGTACCCCAGGCCCAGCCGTTCTGCCGATGCCAGCGCTGGTGACGCAGCGCCTCGCGCCGACGTTCGAGCAGCGCCGCCTGTTGGCGACGTTCGCGCAGCACCGCCTCGCGGTGGGCTCGCTCGCGCAACCGCTGGGCACGCAGCTCCAGCCGGCGGGCACGACGCAACTCGCGCGCCTGCATGTGCGCCGCGCGCTCCTTGCGCAACTGGCGCGCCGCACGGGCCTCGCGCAGCTGGCGCCGCTCGCGCGCCTGGGCGACCGCACGCGCATGGGCCGCCGCGGCGGCCTGCGCCTGGGCTTGCGGCGCGGTCCGGGCCTGCGCTTCGCTCGACAGGATCGCGGTCGCGGCGAAACCGGCCAGCAACGCCGTCCAGTCGCTGGTCTGGGCCTGCGCAGGGCGCGCGGCGAAACCCGCCGGCACCAGCGCCAGCGCAACCACCAGCATGGCGGGAAGGGTGCGTCGATTGTTCATCGCTTTCTCCTTTTCGGTCGGGACGGCAGGAGACCCATGCCGCCGGAATGGAGAAAGCCTGGGCGCCCATGGACGGGGCAGGCAATATCGCGCCCGCGTTATCCGATAACGGCCCGCCACGACTGCGCGGATATTGAATAACGACCCGCGCGTTGCCATGGTACGGGCATGAAACAGATCACCGCACTCACGCTCGTCCTGTCTCTGGCCATGGCCGCCGCGGCACCGGCGGCCGGCGCGCAATGTTTCGCCGATTACAAGGCCAAGAAGGGCAACCCGCTGCAGCTCCAGTACGGCGTCATCGCCCTTTCGGGCAACGCCTGCGCCTCTCCCGCCGCCGCACGGCCCGAAATCGCCGCGCGGATCGCGAAGGGAGGCTGGACCTTGCTCAAAGTCATGTCCATCTTTGGCAAGGATGGCCTTGCTCAAAGGAAAGACAGTGCCGGCGCCTACTTCCTCCGCTACTGACAGCCTGCGCGCGGGAAACCGCGTCGTCGCCTACGGGATCGCGGCCATCGTCGCGATCCTTCTTGTTGCTGCCGTCCTCCTGTTCCGGAATCTTCCGGACGCGAACGCCTTCAACGCCCGGGTCGAGCAGATCTTCACCCAGAACAACGCGCTGACCAGCGGAAGCGACATCCGCCTTCTCGAGATCCTCGCCCAGTCAGGCACCGCCTTCTCGGACGTACTCGCCTCCTACCGGGTCATTATCTTCGTGCTTCTGGTCTTCGCCACCGCGCTCCTGCTGGCGGCGCTGGTATTCCTCGTCACGATCATCAACCAGAACCGCCGGATCTCCGCGATCCAGAACGCCGGCATCCAGGTCTCCTCGCTGCTTATCAGCCGGGCCGAGAATACCGTCTATCTCAACAACCTGGAACTGAAGCTCACCGCCGCCGCGATCGAGACCCTCGCCGCGCTGGCCGAGGCCCGCATGGACGACGAGATGCTTTCGGGTTCCGAACTCGAGGCGCTGATTTCCGGCAGACCGGCCAGCGAATGCGACGAGGCCGCCGGCGCCACCCGCATCAAACGGCTGCGTGACAGCCTCGGCAACCAGCTGGTCGCGGAACTCCTGGTCAAGAACATCGCCCGGCGCGGCTATCTCCTCGCGATCGAAAAGGATGTCATCCGGATGATCTAGACACCATGCCCGCCGGGCCACCCCGATCGGGCGTCACGGGTCAGGCCAGCCACATCTTTCGTTTCCAAATATCCCCGGGGGTCCGGGGGCGGGAAGCCCCCGTAACGATGCAGCCGATCCGGCGCAACGCTTGCAAGGCGGCGCCGCTGCCCTTATACGAGCCGACCTTGACCCGACCCATGGCCCCGGGGGGAATCGCGCGATGCTGCAAACGCCCTGTTACCTCATCGATGCGGCCGCCCTGGCGCGCAACATGGCGGTCATCGACCGGCTCTGCACCGCCTCGGGGGCCAAGGCGCTGCTCGCCTTGAAATGTTTCGCCACGTGGCCGGTGTTCGATCTGATGCGGCCCCACATGGCCGGCACCACCTCTTCCTCGCTTTACGAATTGCGGCTGGGTGCCGAGAAGTTCGGCGGCGAGACCCATGCCTATTCCGTCGCCTGGGCCGAGGATGAGATCGACGCGGCCATAGGCCATGCCGACAAGATCATCTTCAATTCCTTCTCGCAGCTCGAACGTTTCGGCGCCCGGGCAGCCGGGATCGAACGCGGGCTGCGGCTCAACCCACGCTTCTCGACCAGCGGCTTCGACCTGGCCGATCCGGCGCGCCCCTTCTCGCGACTGGGCGAATGGGACGCGGGGCGGATCGCGGGCGTTCTCGACCGCATTTCGGGAGTGATGATCCACTACAATTGCGAGAATGCCGATTTCGACCTGTTCGACCGTCAACTGACCCGGATCGAGACCGAATTCGGGGCCATTCTCGGCCGGCTCGACTGGGTCAGCCTGGGCGGCGGCATTCATTTCACCGGCCCCGGCTACCCGGTCGCGGCACTGGCCGCGCGCCTCAAGGCCTTCGCCGAGCGGTTCGGCGTGCAGGTCTATCTCGAACCCGGCGAGGCGGCGATCACGCAATCAGCCAGCCTCGAGGTCACCGTGCTCGACATTCTCGAGAACGAGAAGAAACTCGCCATCGTCGACAGTTCGATCGAGGCCCATATGCTCGATCTGCTGATCTATCGCGAAAGCGCCAAGATCAAACCCGACGCGGGCGAGCACAGCTATATGATCTGCGGAAAGTCCTGCCTTGCCGGCGACATCTTCGGCGAGTTCCGCTTTCCCGCCCCGCTCAAGGTCGGCGACCGGATTTCGATCTGCGACGCGGCCGGCTACACCATGGTCAAGAAGAACTGGTTCAACGGCGTCAAGATGCCGGCCATCGCCATCCGGGATTTCGACGGCACGGTCCGCGTCGCCCGCGATTTCGGCTATGAGGATTACGTCTCGAGCCTTGGCTGAGGCTCCCCTTCCCCCGCACTCGAAAGGAGGCTGTCCGCGATGAAACGGAACGTGCTGATCATCGGCGCCGGTGGCGTGGCGAACGTCGTCGCGCATAAATGCGCACAGAACAACGACGTTCTGGGCGAGGTGCATATCGCCTCGCGGACGCAGTCGAAATGCGAGGCGATCGTCGCCGATATCCGGCGCCGCGGCATGGCCAGGACCGATGC
>JASBUM010000267.1 GCA_030147905.1 Acidimangrovimonas sp. | reverse complement strand
CTCACCCGGTCGTAGCGCTTGGCATCGTCGAACTTGATCGGGTCCTTGTCGTAGACGCCGTCGACCTTGGTGCCCTTGAAGATCGCCTCGCAGCCCATCTCGCTGGCACGCAGGGTGGCGGCGGTATCGGTGGTGAAATACGGATTGCCGGTGCCGGCGGCGAAGATCACCACGCGCTTCTTCTCCAGATGGCGGACGGCGCGGCGGCGGATATAGGGCTCGCAGACCTGATCCATCGGAATCGCCGAGATCACGCGGGTGAAGACCCCCATGCCCTCGAGCGCCGATTGCATCGCCAGCGCGTTCATCACCGTCGCCAGCATGCCCATGTAATCGGCGGTGGTGCGCTCCATCCCCTGGGCCGAGCCCTGAAGCCCGCGGAAGATGTTGCCGCCGCCGATGACCATGCAGATCTCGACGCCCAGCTCGCGCACCGCCTTGATCTCGCGGGCGATCCGCTGGACCGTCGGCGGATGCAGGCCATAGGATTGATCGCCCATCAGCGCCTCGCCCGAAATCTTCAGCATGACGCGCTTGTAGGCGACATTGCCTGGCTGTGACGACGGTTCGGACATGCGAACGCTCTCCCCCGGGGTTGTGTTGGTGGTGGCGGTTGGTTGCCGGATTGCTTGACTGGGGCGCAAAATGTCGGAAAACGCCACCTGTTTCAACGCCCAAACGCCGCCCGCGCGGCGCTACGGGAAGAATGTGGAAGAATGTCATGACGCGCGCATCCGACACCCCCGGCCGCCAGACGGCGGCGCGCGCCTTCCTCGACGGGCTCGACCCGCATCGTCCGGTGCTGATCGCGGGACCGACGGCCTCGGGCAAGTCGGGGCTCGCGCTGGCGATCGCCGAGACCCAGGGCGGGGTCGTCGTCAATGCCGACGCGCTGCAGGTCTATGCCAATTGGCGCGTCCTCACCGCGCGGCCCGGCCCCGCCGACGAGGCCCGCGCGCCGCATCTGCTCTATGGTCATGTCGGGCGCGACCAGTCCTATTCGGTCGGCCACTGGCTGCGCGATCTCGACCCCGTCCTGCGGGGCGGGGAACGGCCGATCATCGTGGGGGGGACCGGGCTTTACTTCTCCGCGCTCACCGAGGGGCTGGCGACGATTCCGCCGATCCCGCCCGAGACGCGCCGGCGCGCCGACGCGCTCATGGCCGAAGGCGGGCTGGCGGCGATGGTCGCGGCGATCGAGCCCGAGACCCGTGCGCGCATCGACTGCCGCAATCCCGCGCGGGTGCAGCGCGCCTGGGAGGTGCAGGAGGCGACCGGCCGCGGGCTGGCGGCATGGCAGGCACGGACGGCACCGCCCCTTCTGCCGCTGGCGCTGGCGCAGCCGGTGGTGCTGGAGGCCGGACGCGAATGGCTGGGGGTCCGGATCGCTGCGCGGTTTCGCGCCATGCTGGAGGGCGGCGCGCTTGACGAGGTGCGCGCCGAGGCCCCGCACTGGCGCCCCGGCCGCCCCTCGTCCCGGGCGATCGGTGCGGCGGAACTGATCGCCCATCTGGCCGGGGCGATGCCGCTTGACGCCGCCGAGGCCGCCGCGGTGATCGCCACCCGCCAATACGCGAAACGTCAGCGCAGCTGGTTTCGCAACCGGCTCGGCCACTGGCCGCGGCTGGCGGCCGAATCCCTGCCCTGAGCGGACATCCTGCCCCGATCCCCTTCGCGCCGGGCGGCCGGTGAGCCCCGGCGGCCCCTTCCTCACCGCCCTTTCCCCGTGGCCCTTTCCCCGTGGCCCTGTGCCCGCTGGCCGGCGCCCGCAAACCCATGCCCGCAAACCCGCGCCCCCGAGCCCGCATCCACCCCGCAGACCGAAGCCCCCCTGCCAGCCGGACGGTCGCGCCCCAATCGTCCCTGCCCCCCGTTACCCGGTCGCCGCCCTGCCGTCGCGCCGTCGTCGTACCGTCGTCGCCCCGCCGGCGAGCAGCCGGCGAGCAGCCGGGGCCGTCCCGCCGCCCCCTTGGCCCCGATCAATTCAAAAAAACGAAAGTGCAGCAGGTACTTGCGCGGCCCCCTTGGCGCCTGGTCACTTTTCCGCTCGTGCGCGCGGCGGCCGCATTTTTCCTTTGGAGCTTGCCGCACGCGGCCTTAGTCTTGGGCAATTCGAGCGGAAACACCCCAACCGGAAAGGATGATCCAGCGGGATGATCCAGCAAGCCAGCATCCCCTCGGGGCTTCGGCTCGTGCCGATCCCGCGTCTGGCCGCCGGACCCCGCTGGCAGGTGGAGGCGATGCGCTCCAATGCCGAGCCGCTGCTGCTGTGGTTCACCCGCGGACAGGGCCGGATCACGGTCGCCGGGCTGACGCGCGGCTATGGCGCGCACAACGCCGTCCTCATCCCCGCGGGCACGATGTATGGCTTCGAGGCGGGCGCGCAGGTCTACGGCACCGCGCTGTTCTTCGGCCGGACGCCCGGGCTGCCGCTGCCGGCGGCACCGCTGCATCTGCGGGTGCGCGACGCCGCCGCGCAGACCGAACTGACCGCGCTTCTCGATCACATCCAGCGCGAGCAGGCCGCGGGCCAGCCCGGCGCCACCCGCGCCGCCGACTGCTACCTGGGTCTGGTGGGGATCTGGCTTGAACGGCAGATGGCCACGCTGAGCAACGAGGCCGCGCAGATCGACGCCGCACGGCGGCTGGTGCGCCGTTTCACCACCCTGGTCGAGGCGCAATACGCCACCGGCATGGGGGTTGCGGATTATGCCGCCGCGCTTTCCGTCACGCCGACCCATCTCAGTCGGGTCTGCCGTCACGTCAGCGGACGATCGGCATCCGCTCTGGTGCAGGACCGGGTGCTGTTCGAGGCGCGGCGGATGTTGTCTGAAACCGACATGAAGGTAGCGGAGATCGCGCGCGGGCTCGGCTTTGCCTCACCGGCCTATTTCACCCGCGCCTTCCTGCGCCGGACGGGCAAAACCCCTACAGAATTCAGGCGTAACCCGGGCGTCGGCCGAGCAGTCTGAGGAATTCTGCCACACGGGGTTGACCCCCGGGCGCAGGTGGTCTTTTCTTACGGCGATGTCGCAAATACTCACTGAACCGACGAATGTTGGCCTAGACGGCGCCGCGAATTGCGGTCGCAATGGTGAAATCCGGGACGCGGACGCGGGCTCGGCGCGCGACGGTCGGGACGCGGATGCGCAAGCGGCCCGTCGCTAGCACGCCGGCATCAGCCACCTCTTGGACACGAATGAACAGGGAGAACTCGATGAAGGACATGATCGACACCGGCGTCCATCCGGCCGCCGAAATGTATGCGCGGGAATATCGCGAGGGCGCGGTGAGCCGCCGCGAGTTCCTGACGCGCAGCACCGCACTGGGCGTGTCGGCGGCCGTGGCCTACTGGCTGATCGGCATGGACGCCCCCGCCGCGCGCGCCCAGACCGCGACGCCCAAGCCGGGTGGCACGCTGAGGGTGCAGATGCAGACCAAGGCGCTGAAGGACCCGCGTCTTTACGACTGGTCGCAGATGGCCAATTTCAGCCGCGGCTGGCTGGAATACCTGATCGAGTATCAGCGCGACGGCAGCTTCCGCGGCATGCTGGTCGAAAGCTGGGACACCAACAAGGACGCCACCAAGTTCACCCTTCACGTGCGCAAGGGCGTGACCTGGACCAATGGCGACGCCTTCACCGCCAAGGACGTGATGTTCAACATCGAGCGGTGGTGCGACAGCACGGTCAGCGGCAATTCGATGGCCACCCGGATGTCGAGCCTGATCGACCCCAAGACCAAGAAGGCCCGCGACGGCGCGATCAAGATGGTCGACGACCACACGATCGAACTCAACCTCAACACGCCCGACATCACGGTGATCGCCGGCATGGCCGACTATCCGGCCGCGATCGTGCATCACAGCTATGGCGGCACTGATCCGTCGGTCAAGCCGATCGGCACCGGCCCCTTCCTGCCCACGGACAACCAGGTCGGGGTCAAGCAGGTGCTGGTCAAGAACGACAAGCACAAGTGGTGGGGAACGGATGCCAAGGGCTGGGGCGGGCCGTGGCTCGACAAGATCGAGTTCATCGACCTCGGCACCGATACCTCGGCCTATGTCGCCGCCGCCGAGGCCGACGAGATCGACATGACCTACCAGACGGTCGGCGATTTCATCAAGATCTTCGACGGCATCGGCTGGAACAAGTCCGAGGTCACGACCGCCGCCACCATCGCCGTGCGCTGGAACGAGGCCACGCCCGAATACAAGGATCTGAAGGTCCGCAAGGGCATGCAGATGGCGGTGGACAATAAGGTCATCCTCGAGCTGGGCTATGACGGACGCGGCGATGTCGCGGAAGATCACCACGTCTGCCCGATCCATCCCGCCTATGCCAAGCTGCCGCCGCTGAAGGTCGATCCCAAGGCCGGCAAGAAGCTGATCGACGAGGCCGGCATGGCCGATCACGAGTTCGAGCTGATCTCGATCGACGACAGCTGGCAGGCCGCCACCTGCGACGCGGTCGCAGCCCAGCTGCGCGACGCCGGCATCAAGATCAAGCGCACGATCCTGCCCGGCTCCACCTTCTGGAACGACTGGCTGAAATATCCGTTCTCGGCCACCGAATGGAACATGCGTCCGCTCGGCGTCCAGGTGCTCGCGCTGGCCTACAAGTCCGGCGTGCCGTGGAACGAGACCCATTTCTCCAACAAGGAATTCGACAGCGAACTGGCCAAGGCGATGTCGCTGTCGAACGTGGACGAACGCCGCAAGGTGATGAAGCGCCTCGAAGAGATCATGCAGGAAAATGCAGTGATCATACAGCCTTACTGGCGCAAGCTCTACCGGCACTACAAGAAGAAGGTCCACGACGTCGAAATGCATCCGACCTTCGAGATGCATTCCTACAAGTGGTGGATGGAGACCTGAACGCGTTCAGGCCGCGCGGGAGGCCGGCCCCCGGCCCCCGCACCCCCCATCGACGCCTCCGGGCGGCCGGCTGCGCGCCGGCCCTCTCGGCATGTGAAAAGAGTGATCCATGCTCAATTTCCTGCTCCGTCGCCTGCTGACGGTGATCCTGACAGCCTTCTGTCTGACCTTCATCGTCTTCTTCCTGACCAATCTTCAGCCCAACCTCGAACGTTTGGCCAAGACCCAGGCTTCGGCGCGCATGACGGCCGATCAGGTGCAGACCTGGCTCGACCAGCATGGCTATGGCGGCCCGCTCGTGGAACGCTATGGCGAATGGCTGGGCGTGGTGCCGGGCTGGACCGGGAAGAACCCGGAAAACGGCCGGCCCACCGGGCGCTGCGTCGATCCCAACAACCCGACCGCGCCGGCGGCGAAATATTGCGGCATTCTCCAGGGCTACTGGGGCATGTCCACCGTCTTCCGCGCGCCGGTGGCCTCGATCCTTGCGACAAGGCTGGTGGCGACGGGCTGGCTGATGCTGTGGGTGCTGATCGTGATGATTCCGACGGCCCTGATCGTCGGCATTCTCGCCGGCATGCGCGAGGGCTCGCGGCTTGACCGGTCGTTGTCGACGGCCTCGATCGCCTCGACGGCGACGCCGGAATACGTGTCGGGGGTGGTGCTGATCGTGCTGCTGTCCTCGCCCATCGTAGGCCTGTCACCAATCCTGCGCGACTGGGGCCTGCTCCACAGCGGGGCGCTGTTCAAGGGTTCGGCCGCCTCGGCGCTCGATCATCGCACCTTGCAGAACTTCACCCTGCCGGTGATTACCGTCGCGCTCTACGGCACCGGCTACATCGCGCGGATGACGCGCGCCTCGATGGCCGAGGTGATGACGGCCCAATACATCCGCACGGCCCGGCTCAAGGGCGTCAGCTTTCCCGCCGTCGTGCTGCGCCATGCGCTGCGCAACGCGCTGATCGCGCCCTTCACCGTCATCATGCTGCAGATCCCGTGGCTTCTGAACGGCGTCGTGATCACCGAGACCCTGTTCAACTACAAGGGCTTCGGCTGGACATTGGTCCAGGCCGCCGAAGGCAACGACATCGAACTCCTGCTGGGGTCCTCGGTGGTCGCCGTCATCGTCGTGCTGCTGACACAGCTGATCTCCGACATCGGCTACGTCTATCTCAATCCCCGCATCCGCATCGCCTGAGGTACCCGGACATGGCCGCACTCTCCTGGGATCAGATCCTGCTGCGGATCGGCATCCAGTTCACCCCGGTCTGGATCGCGCTGATCGCGACTTTCGCGCTGTCGATCGCCTTCAAGCGCCGGCTCGGCCTCTACGGCAAGCTGTTCGACAGCCCGATAGGCATGGTCGGCTTCGCGATCGTGATGTTCTGGGCCTTCACCGCGCTCTTCGCCGATCTGATCATCACCCACGACCCGCTGAACCAGATCTTCCAGCTCAAGAACGCCTCGCCCGGCACGGCCCTGCCCAAGGGCTCGGGGCAATATCCCTATTACCTTCTGGGCGGGGACTCACTGGCACGCGACGTCTTCTCGCGCATGGTCATGGGCGCGCGCCGGGTGCTCATCATCGCGCCCGCGGCCACCGCCTTCGCCTATATGGTGGGCATCACGCTGGGGCTGCCGGCAGGCTATTTCGCCGGCCGCCTCGATACCGCGCTGTCCTTCGTCGCCAATCTGGTGCTGGCCTTCCCGGTGATTTTGCTCTTCTACCTACTGGTCACCCCGGCAATCCGCGAGGCCGGCATTCCGGTCTATCTCGCAGCGGTGCTGTTTCTCTTTCCGGTGGTGTTCCTCTCGGTCCTGTGGAACGCGCGCTTCTTCACCACGCCGTGGAAGCGCAACCTCTATGTCGGGCTGACGCTGGTGCTGGGGCTATGGGCCTATTCGGGCCTCGCCTTCAACGCCGATCCGCTGGGCGTCTTCGCGATGGATCCGAACCTTCTGAACGTCTTCGTCTCGGTGGTCTTCGTCAACGCGCCCACCGTGTTCCGCATCGTCCGGGGCCTCGTGTTCGACATCTCCTCGCGCGATTACGTTGCCGCCGCGCAGACCCGTGGCGAAGGCCCGTGGTACATCATGCTGTGGGAGATCCTGCCCAATGCCCGCGGCCCCCTGATCGTCGATTTCTGCCTGCGCATCGGCTACACCACGATCCTTCTGGGAACGCTCGGCTTCTTCGGCCTCGGCGTCAGCCCCGAAAGCCCGGACTGGGGCTCCACCATCAATGCCGGCCGCAAGCTCATGTCGATCTACCCGGCCCCCGCCATCGTGCCCGCCATCGCCCTGATGAGCCTGGTGCTCGGGCTCAACCTGCTCGCCGACGGCCTGCGCGAGGAAAGCCTGAAGGACTAGCCATGCCCCGGTCGCCCGATCATCGCATCCGCCATCTTTCGTTCCCAAATATCCCGGGGGTCAGGGGGCCGCGCCCCCGGTTCTGCCCGCCGGCCGCCCAAGGAGATTCCGATGCCCGCTGACAACGGCGCCGCCGACGGCTGGGACCCCAGCCAGCCCATCCTCGAGATCGAGAACCTCTCGATCAGCTTCTTCACCCGCCTGCGCGAGATCCCGGCGGT
>JASBUM010000265.1 GCA_030147905.1 Acidimangrovimonas sp. | reverse complement strand
CAGCGCCGACAGCCGCATCGCGCCGCGGGCATAGTCGGTGAAGCACAGGAAGGTGCCGCCATAGGGGCGGATGCCGCCATGCAGCACCATCCCGTTCATCGCCGCCGCCATGCCGTGTTCGCGGATGCCGTAATGGATGTAGCGGCCCTTGCGGTTGTCGGGGTCGAAGACGCCCAGATCGGCCGTGCGGGTATTGTTGGACCCCGTCAGATCGGCCGATCCGCCCATGGTTTCGGGCATGGCCGGGTTGACCACCTCGAGCACCATCTCGGAGGATTTCCGGGTGGCGACCTTGGGCTGGCTCTCGCTGACCTGCTTTTTCAGCGCGCGGATCACGCCGGCCAGCTTGCGCGGCGGCTCGCCCGCCATCACGCGGTTGAATTCCGCCTGCCGTCCGGTGGAGACCGCGGCCAGCCGCTCGTTCCATTCGGCGTGCGCGCCGGCACCGCGGCGGCCGATCTCTTCCCATTCGCGCTTGATCTCGGCGGGGATGTCGAAGGGCGCATGGCTCCAGCCGTAGACCTCGCGCAGCTTGGCGATCTCGTCATCGCCCAGAGGCGAGCCATGGGCCCCAGCGCTGTCCTGCTTGCTTGGCGCGCCGAAGCCGATATGGGTCTTGCAGTCGATCATCACCGGACCCTTGGCCTTCTTGGCCTCGGTCATCGCGCGGTCGATCGCCTCGGGGTCGTGGCCGTCGCAATCCAGCACCGTCCAGCCCGCGGCGGCGAAACGCGCCCGCTGGTCGGTCACGTCCGACAGGCTGACCTTGCCGTCGATCGAGATGCTGTTGTTGTCCCAAAGCACGATCAGCTTCGACAGCTGCTGCTTGCCCGCAAGTCCGATCGCCTCGTGGCTGATGCCTTCCATCAGGCAGCCGTCGCCCGCGATGACCCAGGTGTGGTGATCGACCAGCTTGCGGCCGAACCGCGCGCGCAGCGCCTCCTCGGCGATGGCGAAGCCCACCGCGTTGGAGATCCCCTGGCCGAGCGGGCCCGTGGTGGTCTCGATCCCCTTGGCGTGGCGGTATTCGGGATGGCCGGCGGTCTTCGATCCCCACTGGCGGAAGTTCTTCAGCTCCTCCAGCGTCATCCCCGGCGTGCCGGTGAGATGCAGCAGCGCATAGAGCAGCATCGAGCCATGGCCGGCCGAAAGGATGAACCGGTCGCGGTCCGGCCAGTCGGGGTCGGTGGCGTCGAATTTCAGATGTTTGGAAAACAGCACGGTCGCGACATCGGCCATGCCCATCGGCATGCCGGGATGACCGGAATTCGCGGCCTGCACCGCATCGACGGCCAACATGCGAATGGCACAGGCCTTTCGCCAATGGTCCGGGTGGTTCTGGCGCAATGCGGCAATATCCACGGCTGATCTCCTGCGCTGGGTTGGGGGCCTGGCCTGCCCGTTGCAAGCGTCATACCAAGCTTGGGCCGGAGATCAAGCCGCGCAAGCCCCGCGGAAGTGCCGCCCGCGCCTTCCGACCGTGGCGGAGGGGCAGAAAATCGCGCATTTATCGCCCCTTCCGTTGATTTGCACTTTGCACGCGGCATCCGGCGCAGTCAGTATGAAGGCGTTGGACCACGACATCGGATGCGAAGGATCGGGCATGATGAGCGGGCCGAGAGAGTTTGAAAGACGGATCACCGCAGCGCTGGAACGGCTTGGTGCCGGGGTGGAACGGCTGCAGCGCGCGGCGCAGGGTGCGGTGGAAGAGGCGGCGCGGATGCGCGATGCCGCGCCGGGTGCGGATGGCGACGCGGAGGCGGGACACGCCGCGGCCGAGCCTGCCCGGGAGGGCGCCGAGGCCCGGGCGGTGCCGCAGATGGTGGAGGAGGCGCTGGCCGAGGCCGCCGCCGCCCATGCCGCCGAAATCGCGGCGCTGAAGGCCGCGCTCGAGGCCGAGCGCGAGGCCCATGCGCAGGCCGGAGAGCGCATCCGTGCCATGCGCGAAAAGCAGGAATCGGTGGTCCCCGAACTGGAGCGTCGGCTGGAGGCGCTGACCCGCCAGATCGATGCGCAGGCGGTGGAGACCCAGCGGCTGAAGATGACCAATGTCGAATTGCGCGAGACGCTGCGTGCGCTGCGCGAGGCGGCCGAACAGGGTTTGGCCGATCCGGCGCTCGTCAATCGCGCGCTGGCGGCCGAACTCGATGCCCTGCGGGCTTCGCGCGCGGCAGATATCGCCGAGCTCGATTCGATCCTGGGCCAGCTTCACCCCCTGATCGCGGAGATTTCCCATGCCTGACGTCACCATCACGATCGGCGGGCGCGACTTCGACGTCGCCTGCCAGGAGGGCGAGGAACATTTCCTGCGCGCCGCCGCGCGCATGCTCGACACCGAGGCGCAGATCCTGCTCGACCAGATCGGCCGCCTGCCCGAGGCGCGGATGCTGCTGATGGCGGGGCTGATGCTGGCCGATCGCGCCGCCGGTACCGAGGACGAGCTGCGCGCTGCTCACGAACGCATCGCCGCGCTCGAGGCCGACCTGTCCCAGCAGCGCGCACGCCCGGCGCCGCCCCCCGAACGGGTGGAGGTGTCCGTCATCCCGGCCGATCTGACCGAGAGCCTCGCCGAGCTGGCCGCGCGCAGCGAAGCCTATGCCGATGCCGTCGAGGACCGCTGTGCGCGTATCGATGCGCAGCTTGCCGGCGCGACAGGCCGCGGGCCGGGCGCCGGGCCGGGTTGACGGCAAGGCGCGCGATGACGGCAACGGGCGAAACGAGGGTGCGCGGACAATGGAACCCGCGAGAGACGGCTTGCGATCGCGCCGCCTGACATGGCCCGGATCCGGAGGCGTCGTCCGAACCCGGAGAAGGCGCCACCCCCCTGATCCGGGCCACTCCGCGGCGGTAAGAGCGGCAGTAAGGAAGGGGGGGTGAGGGCGCAGAAAGCGTCTGTCCGGAGGAGGGCGCCCCCACGGCCGGATCCGGCATTCAGCCCACCCACCGTTCAGCCCGCAAAGCCGTTAGCCGAAGCCGGCTGCCCGTCAGCCCCTTGGGGCCTGTCCGTGCTGTGTGTTCCGAGGCTGTATGTTCCGGGGCCATGTGTTCCGGGCGGTTCTGGGCCCTAGGTTCCGGTCACCGGCGTCGGCGGGCCATGGAGGGGACCGGCGGCGCGGCATTCCGGACCCGCCTGCCATACCCGCCCGCCGGATGGGCTTGCCGCGCCCCGGCACACGCGCGTGCGGAGCGCGCGCCGATCGTTCGCTCACCCGATGGCGGCTCGGGCCGGTTGTGCG
>JASBUM010000259.1 GCA_030147905.1 Acidimangrovimonas sp. | reverse complement strand
CGGTCGAGCCGGATATGCGGCGGCCCCTCGCCAGGTTTGAGCGTGACGGCCGCGGGGGCGAATTCGGTCATCGCGTAATCGGCGTCCAGCCATTGCCCCGCGCCCTCGCGCGCCGCAGTCAGCAGACGCGCCGGATCCTCGGGCAGGGCGCCGGGATAGACCACCACCTGACGGCCGTCGCCCGCGCGGCGGCCACGTACGCAGCCCAGACGGGCGCCGTCGCGGGTGATCTCCTCCTCGATCGTGGTGCGCAGGCTGGCGATCGCCATCGCCGCCGTCCGGGCGCCGGCGAAATCGGCACGGTCGCGGGCCTCGCGCAAAAGCGCCTCCATGATCGCGGTCAGCCGGCCATGCTGGTCATGGTGCAGGTGATCGGCCTTGGTCGCGGCGAAAAGGATCCGCTCGACCCTCTTGCCGCGCAGGAGCTGGCCGAGGATAGAGTTGGCGCCGGGCCGGAAGGCGCCGAGGATGCCGGCCATGGTGCGGCGCATGTCCTCGACCGCCGCCGGGCCGGCGTGGATCGCACCCAGCGCATCGACCAGAACCACCTGCCGGTCAATGCGGGCGAAATGGTCGCGGAAGAAGGGACGCACGACGGCGCGGCGATAGGCATCGTAGCGGCGCGCCATCTCGGTCCACAGCGTGCCGCGGGGCATCCGTCCCGCGGGCCGGGCGAGGGGCGCGAAGGTCAGCGCCGGCGATCCGGCGAGATCGCCGGGCATCAGGAACCGCCCCGGCGTGCAATCGGAGAAGCCGGCGGCGCGGGCGGTCTCCAGATAGGCGGTGAAGCGCTGGGCCAGCTCCTGGGCGCGGGGTTCGTCAAGGGGGGCGGCGGCATCGGCGGCAGCGGCTGCGGCGAGGTAATCCGCCCCCATCGGGCGCGCCTGCGCAAGGGCCAGAGCCTCGTCCGCCCAGGTCGCGTAATCCTTGTCCAGCAGCGCCAGATCCAGCAGCCATTCGCCCGGATAGTCGATGATGTCGAGATGGAGCCGCCGCGCGCCGCCAAAGCTTGCGATACCGGCCAGTATCCCGCGTGGCCGCAGCCTGAAGGAAAGCCGCAATTCGCTGATCGCACGGGTGGAGGCGGGCCAGCGCGGATCGGACCCGGTCAGCGCGGCGCGGTGGGTTTCGTAATCGAAGCGCGGCACGGTATCGTCCGGCTGGGGCTGGAGAAAGACCGCCTCGATCCGGCCTTCGGTCTCGGCCCGAAGCTGGGCCATCCGCCCGCGGTCCATCAGATTGGCGACGAGCTGGGTGATGAAGACGGTCTTGCCCGCGCGGCTGAGCCCGGTGACGCCGAGGCGGATGCTGGGTTCGAACAATCCTTCCGAGGCTGCGTTGACCGCACCCTCGACGCCACGGCTCACTTCATCGACGATCCTGCCCAGAACCATGCCGCGCCCCGTCCCGTTCCTGTTCCATTTTCCACCGCCGAGCCCCGACGGCGCCGGTCGGCCGATCATCAGGCCCCCCGCGCAAGATAGGCATGCGCCGGGCGAATGTGTAGCTGTTGGCCGTAACCGTACCGCCGGCATGGCGCGAGCCATGCGCGGCAGGCGGGCGGGGGGCACGGGCGTGTTGCGCAGCCATGCTGTTCCGCCCGCGCGCCGGGCGGGGTCCGTCGCCGGGCCATGCCGGCGGCCCGATGCCGCCCCGGCCTGCCGGCTCGCACCGGGCGCGCGCGGATTGCCGCCCCTCTGCGCCGAGCGCCGCCCGAAGCGCAACCACTTGGCCGTTCGTGCGCCCGGTTCTGCACCCGATCATGCGCGCGCGGGCACATTCCGCTGCCTTGTGCG
>JASBUM010000247.1 GCA_030147905.1 Acidimangrovimonas sp. | reverse complement strand
AGCACACCGTGGCTGTGCAAAGCGCGGCTCCGGCCGAGGCGCTGATTGCAGCGCTGTCGGGGGCGGGCTACGAGGCAACCCCGCTTTAATCGCCTCAAGGCCCGTACCGGCGCCGGTGCCCCCACCGGCGCCGGTCTCCATTCCAGGGGGCCGGTCGCGTGCCTGCGGCCACAGATCCGCCGCGCCCGCGCAGTTCCGGCGGCCGCCAGCATTTCATGCAGGACAGGGTTCATGCAGGACAGGGTCGCGCCGCGCAGCCCCTCGCCGCGGCGTTGGCGATGGCTTCGTGGGTGGCGCAGCCGGCGCCGCGATCGGCCCCGCCCCGCCCCGCACCATTCCCACCCGAAAACCGCCACCGCCGGTCGCCACGTGATGGAAACATCGATGCTATCCGGCTGCCCCGGGCGCCGGCCGGCGTCTGGCCGTGCCATTCGCACCCCGCGCTGCAGACGGTGCAGGCGGGGCGGGGCGGGGCGCGGTGCAGGCGGGGCGGGCAGTGCGGGCGCGCGATGCGGACACCGGATCCAGCCAACGAAAAACCCCGCCGGTTGCGCGGCGGGGTCATTGCACTGATGGGCGGTTCCCGTGCCCGGTCCGGCCTGCAGCGGGGCTGCTAACGGCCAGCCCGCGCCGATCAGGCCGCGGCCTGGGCCTTGGCGATCTCTTTCTTGATCTTCAGCGCCTTGTCCGACAGCTCGGCATCGCGCGCCTTGAGCAAGAACGCATCAAGCCCGCCACGGTGGTCCACGGTGCGCAGCGCCGACGCCGACACGCGCAGCCGGTAGGAACGGCCGAGGGTTTCGGAAATCAGCGTGACCTCGTTGAGATTCGGCAGGAAGCGACGCCGGGTCTTGTTATTGGCGTGGCTGACGTTGTTGCCGGTCATCGGGCTCTTGCCGCTCAGCTCGCAAACGCGCGACATGGTCGTGTTCCTTCATATCCTAATGGGTGCGAGGGCACCGCCCGCCGGGGGGCCCAGAAAACCTATCCGCGCCGTTTAGGGGGTTTCGCCGGCGAGGTCAAGCGGCTGCGGCCCGCAAAGCGCGCCGGCGGCCGCCCCGCCCCCCTGCGGGCGACGGAGCCATCCGGACGGGGTGCCGGGCTGCCGGGCCGAGTGGCCCCCGCCTCAATCCCCGCGGCCGTCGGGCTCGCCCGACCCGTGCGGCGCCCGACTTGCGTCAAGCGCGGCCAACAGGCGCTCGGCCGCGGCGGCGGGGGCCGTGTGGCCCGCCGCGACCGCGGCGCCGAGTTCCTTCATCCGGGCATCCATCGCCGGGTCTTCGGCAAGCCGCGCCAACAGCCCCTGGCGCACCGCCTCGCCAAACCACGCCTGTGCCTGCGCCCGCCGGCGCGCCGCGAAATGCCCCTCCTCCCGGCGCCAGCGGGCAAGGCTGTCGATCCGCTCCCAAAGTGGCTCCAGGCCCGTGCCCTCCGCGGCCGAGACCTCCAGCGCGAGGGGAAAGCCGGACGGATCCTGCGGGCGCCGACGCAGCAGCCGCAATGCGCCCGCGTAATCGGCGCGGGTGCGCGCAGCCGCCTCACGCAGGGCGCCGTCGGCCTTGTTGACGACCACGAGATCGGCCATTTCCATGATCCCGCGCTTGACGCCCTGCAACTCGTCGCCGCCGCCGGGCGCGAGCAGCAGCACGAAGATGTCGCTCATCTCGGCGACCGCGACCTCGGATTGCCCGACGCCCACGGTCTCGATCACGATCACGTCGTAGCCCGCCGCCTCGCACAGAGCCGCAGCCTCGCGGGTGCGCCGCGCCACCCCGCCCAGCGCGGCCTGGCTGGGCGACGGCCGTATGAAGGCGTGCGGATCGCGCGAAAGCCGTTCCATCCGGGTCTTGTCGCCCAGGATCGAGCCCCCGGACCGCCCCGAGGAGGGATCGACCGCCAGCACCGCCACCCGCAGCCGCCGCCCCGTCAGCATCAGACCGAAGCTTTCGATGAAGGTGGACTTGCCGACGCCCGGCGCGCCCGACAGGCCGATGCGCAGCGCCCCGCCGTCATGCAGCGTCCCTGCGGCATCCTGCGCCAGGCGATCAAGCAGCGCGACCGCCCGCGCCCGGTGATCGGCGCGCGCACTTTCCACCAGCGTGATCGTCCGCGCCAGCACGCGCCGGTCCCCGGCCCGGATCGCGGCGGCAAGTGCCTCTGTCTCCTGCGTTCCCTTCACCCGATTCTCCGCCGTCGATGCGCGGTCATATGCCGACTGACGGGCGGAGTGACGGGATTGTCAACCCCGCCCGCCCGGCCGGGGGTTTCTTGCGCCGCCCGCTGCGTGTATGTCCAGCCCGGACAGAGACCCGGGTATTGCCATGAACAACAGGCGCCACATCCTTGCCGCGATCATGATCGCCACGCTGCTGCCCGCGGGTGCGGCGACGGCGGCACAGAAGGCGGCGGCACAGAAGACGGCGGCACAGAAGGCGATCCGGGACGAAGGGGTGTTCGATTTCTACGTCCGCGGCTTCCGCGTGGGCATTCTGGTCTTCGCGGGGGTCCGGACGAAGGATTACTATGCCGTCAACGGCCGCTTCTCGACCGCGGGCCTGGCCGAGATCTTCCGTTCGGTCAGCTATCACGCGACGGTTCAGGGACGTATCCTGAAGGGCCGGCTCGTGCCGCAGGTCTACAAGCTCGACGTCGACCGTGGCCGCGAAAAGGTCCATGAGGAGATGCGCTATCGCAACGGCGTGCCGGGCGCGATCACGCGCAACCCGCCGCGCCCGCCCGATCCGCTCGCCGTGGCCCCCGCGACGCAGGCCGGAACCCTCGACACGCTCAGCGCGATCTATGCCACCATGCAGCGGATGCCGGCGGCGGGCGCCTGTTCGGCCGAGATCAACCTCTATGACGGGACCCGGCGCGCAAGGCTTACGCTGTGGCCCGCCGACAGCCATGGCAGCCAGATGACCTGCGGTGGCGAATATCGCCGCGTCGCGGGCTATTCGGCCAAGGACATGGCCCATCCCGCCTTTCCCTTCACCATGCGGTTGCAACCGCTGGCCGACGGCAAGGTTCAGGTCTCCGACGTGGAGATGGATTCCATCTATGGCAAAGCCAGCCTGAAACGCCGATAACCGGCGGATGGACATCGAACTGCCGATCGTCGAGGCGCTTCCGGCGTTGCTCGAGGCGCTTCGCGCCCGCGGGCGCTGCGTGCTGCAGGCCCCGCCCGGCGCGGGCAAGACCACGCGCGTGCCACTGGCGCTGATGGATCACGTGGCCGGCCGTATCCTGATGCTCGAACCCCGTCGGCTGGCGGCGCGGACCGCCGCCGAGCGGATGGCACAGACCCTGGGCGAACAGCCGGGCGGACGGGTGGGCTTTCGCATCCGGGGCGACACGGTGGTATCGCCCACCACCCGGATCGAGGTGGTCACCGAGGGCATCCTGACGCGGATGATCCAGTCGGACCCGGCGCTCACCGGGGTGGGCGCGGTCATCTTCGACGAATTTCACGAACGTTCCCTCAATGCCGATCTCGGCCTTGCGCTGGTGACCGAGGCGGCCGCCGCGCTGCGCCCCGACCTCGCGCTGGTGGTGATGTCGGCGACGCTCGATGCCGGCCCCGTGGCGCAGATGCTGGACGCGCCGGTGGTCACCGCGCAGGGCCGCGCCCATGCGGTGGAAACGCGCTGGCTCGACCGGCCGGCCGCGGCGGCGGAGGATCCGCTCCGGCAGGTGACCGATTGCGTGATCGAGGCGGTGGCGAAAACCGAGGGCGGCGTGCTGGTGTTCCTGCCCGGCGAGGCCGAGATCCGCCGGACGGCGGCGCGGCTGGCGGGCCGGCTGCCGGACGACTGCCGCGTGCTTCCCCTTTATGGCGCGATGGATTTCGCCGCCCAGCGCGCGGCGATCGCGCCGGCCGCGGCGGGGCGCAAGATCGTCCTTGCGACCGCGATCGCCGAAACCTCGCTGACGATCGAGGATATCCGCGTCGTGGTCGATGCCGGCCGCGCGCGCAGGGCCCGGTTCGACCCCGGCTCGGGGATGGCGCGGCTGGTCACCGAACGCGCCAGCCGGGCCGAGGCCGACCAGCGACGCGGCCGCGCCGGACGGGTGGCCGCCGGGGTCTGCTACCGGCTGTGGAGCCGCGGCGAGGAGGGTGCCATGCCCGCCTTCGCACCACCCGAGATCGAGAACGCGGACCTGGCCGGCCTGGTGCTGGAACTGGCGCTTTGGGGCGCGCGCGATCCGGCCGGCCTGGCCTTCCTGACACCGCCCAATCCGGGGGCCTATGCCGCCGCGCAGGCGCTTCTGCAAGGGCTCGGCGCGCTTGACAGGGCGGGGGCGATCACCGCCCATGGCCGCGCGCTGGCCGCGCTGCCGGTTCACCCGCGGCTGGGGCATATGCTGCTTGAGGCGGGGGCCGGGGCCGCGCCGCTGGCCGCGCTGCTGTCGGATCGCGATCCGCTGGGGCGCGAGGCGCCGGCGGATCTGACCCTCCGGCTCGAGGCCCTGAGTGACATCCGCCGCTATCGCGACCGCCACCCCTGGCCGGCCGATCAGGGCGCGCTGTCCCGCATCGGCGCCGAGGCGCGCCGGCTGGCGCGGCTGGCACCACCCGATCGTGGCCTGACGCCGGCGGAGATGGCGGCACTTGCCTATCCCGACCGGATCGGGCTCCGCCGCGCGGGGGATGCGCCGCGCTGGCTTCTGTCGGGGGGCAAGGGCGCCTGCCTCGCCTCCTCCGATCCGCTGGCCGGCACGCGGATGATCGTCGCCACCACGCTCGACGGCGACCCGCGCGAGGCGCGCATCCGGCTGGCGATCCCGATCGGCGAAAGCGCGCTGCGTGCGGTTCATGGCACGGGGATCGCCTGGCACGAGGTCTGCCGCTGGTCGCGGCGCGACCGCCGGGTGATCGCGCGCCGCGAGGAACGGCTGGGGGCGCTGGTGCTGGACGACCGCACGTGGCGCGACGCCCCGCCGGCCACGCTTGCCGCGGCGGCAGCCGAGGGCGTGCGGATGCTGGGGTTCGACGCCCTGGCGCCAGCACCCGCGATGCGCCGGCTTCAGGCGCGGGTGGCGCTGCTGCGGGCCGAAGGTGCCGATTGTCCGGATTGCTCCGATGCGGCCCTGATGGAGCGGCTCGACGAATGGCTGACACCGTATCTGGGCGGCTGCCGCAGCGCCGCCGACCTGGCCCGGCTCGACGCCGGCGAGCCCTTGCGCCACTGGTTGGGCCGGGACCGCCTGCGCGAGGTCGAGCGGCTTGCGCCGGCAGCCTTCGTCACCCCGCTCGGGCGGCAGGTGCCGATCGACTACGGCGCCGAGACCCCGACAATCGAATTGCGGCTGCAGGAATTGTTCGGCGTCGAAGAACATCCGCGGATCGGGCCGCGGCGCCTGCCGCTCAGGATCGTGCTTCTGTC
>JASBUM010000239.1 GCA_030147905.1 Acidimangrovimonas sp. | reverse complement strand
CGATCACCCACGGCGCCCGATCGGCCAGCCGCCGCACGACAAAGGCCTGTTCGGTCCGCGGCACCACCGGCGCGGGGTGGCGCGGCGCAATCTCCACCTGCGCGCCGCCGGGCGCAGTCAGAAGCCGCCGGCCTTCGGCGAATCGCGCCGGGTCGTCGCACAGGACGCGCAGCCGCGCCGGGCCGCCGGACGCCCCCTGCTCAAGCCTCAGCCGCAGGCCGAAACCCTCGAACAGCGCCACGCGCGGATCGTCGGCGGGATAGATCATTTCCAGCCGCATCCCAAGGCCGGCGCTGAAAAAGCCCAGATCGGCACGCAGATCCGTCGTCGGCACCAGCACGTCGGCCAGGGCACCGGCCCGCCCGTCGACCTGCCCGCCGACCTGACCGTCGAACTGCCCGTCGACCTGCCCGTCGCGGCACCGGACACCTTCGCCCGCGACCCCGCGCATAATCTCGTCATCGTGACCTGCGGCCATCCTCGTGTCCCTCTCCCCCGCGATTTCGCGCCGCCCACAGGCCGCGGCCCCAAGGCCGCGCGCCCCTGCCACGGCTCCGGCCGCGGACACGAAAGCGTGCAGCCCGTGGCATCGAATTGCAAGTTCTGCTTGAACAGGGATCGGACGAGGCGCTATGCCGTAGATGGGAACGTTAGTTTAATATTAAACAAACGCGGCGGAGGGCAGGATGGAAGAGGCTCGGCAGGACAGTCTGCGCCAGGCGGCGCTGGATTACCACGAATTCCCCAAGCCCGGTAAGCTCGAGGTGCGCGCCACCAAGCCGCTCGCCAACGGCCGCGACCTGGCCCGCGCCTATAGTCCGGGCGTGGCCGAGGCCTGCCTGGAGATCAAGGCCGACGCGGCCCATGCCTCGCGATTCACCGGGCGCGGCAACATGGTCGGCGTGGTCACCAATGGCTCGGCGGTGCTCGGCCTGGGCAATATCGGCGCGCTCGCGGCCAAGCCGGTGATGGAAGGCAAGGCGGTCCTGTTCAAGAAATTCGCCAATATCGACTGTTTCGATATCGAGCTGAACGAGCCCGACCCCGAGAAGCTGGCCGAGATCGTCTGCGCGCTCGAACCCACCTTCGGCGCCATCAACCTCGAGGATATCAAGGCCCCCGATTGCTTCATCGTCGAGAAGATCTGCCGCGAGCGGATGAACATCCCGGTCTTTCACGACGATCAGCACGGCACCGCCATCGTCGTCGGCGCGGCGACGATCAACGCGCTGCGCGTGGCGGAAAAACCGATCGAGGAGATCAAGATCGTCTCGACCGGCGGCGGCGCGGCCGGCATCGCCTGTCTCAACATGCTGCTCAAGCTCGGCGCACGGCGCGAGAATATCTGGCTGTGCGATCTGCATGGGCTGGTCCATGAAGGCCGCGAGGCAGACATGAACCCGCAAAAATCCGCCTTCGCGCAACCCGGCGGCGCCCGCGCGCTGGGCGATGTGATCGACGGGGCGGATCTGTTCCTGGGCCTGTCCGGCCCCGATGTGCTGACGCCCGAGATGGTCCAGCACATGGCCGCGCGGCCGATCATTTTCGCGCTCGCCAATCCCAAGCCCGAGATCATGCCCGACGCGGCGCGCGCTGTCGCGCCGGATGCGATCATCGCCACGGGACGGTCGGATTATCCCAACCAGGTCAATAACGTACTGTGCTTTCCCTTCATCTTCCGCGGC
>JASBUM010000234.1 GCA_030147905.1 Acidimangrovimonas sp. | reverse complement strand
CGAGGCCAAGGCCGATCAGAAATACATCGTCTGCAACGCCGATGAAGGCGACAGCGCCACTTTCGCCGACCGGATGATCATGGAAGGCGACCCGCTGACCCTGATCGAGGGCATGGCGATCGCCGGCATCGGCGTCGGCGCGACGCGCGGCTATGTCTACATCCGGTCCGAATATCCCGACGCGATCGAAGTGATGGAAGCGGCGATCGATGCCGCGCGCGCCCATGGCATCCTGGGTGCTTCGGTTCTGGGTTCGGACCATGCCTTCGACATGTGGGTTCGGGTCGGTGCCGGCGCCTATGTCTGCGGCGAGGAAACCTCGCTGCTCAATTCGCTGGAGGGCAAGCGCGGGGTGGTGCGCGCCAAGCCGCCGCTGCCGGCGCTCGAAGGGTTCCTGGGCAAGCCCACGGTGGTCAACAACGTGATCTCGCTGGCCACCGTGCCGGTGATCTTCGAACGGGGCGCGGCCTTCTACCGCGATTTCGGCCTTGGCCGTTCGCGCGGGACGATCCCGCTCCAGATCGCCGGCAATGTCAAACGCGGCGGGCTCTTTGAGACCGCCTTCGGCCTCAGCCTGGGCGAGATCGTCGACGATATCGCCGGCGGAACCGCCAGCGGCCGGCCGGTCAAGGCGGTGCAGGTGGGCGGCCCCCTGGGCGCCTATTTCCCGCGCGCGCTTTTCGACACGCCTTTCGGATACGAGGAATTCGCGGGGCAAGAGGGGCTGATCGGTCATGCCGGGCTCGCCGTCTTCGACGACACCGCCGACATGCTGAAAATGGCGCGGTTCGCGATGGAATTCTGCGCCATCGAATCGTGCGGCAAATGCACGCCCTGCCGGATCGGGGCGGTGCGCGGGGTCGAGACGCTCGACCGGATCGCGCGTGGCGACGCCGCCGGCTTCGAGATCCTGACGGATCTGTGCAACACGATGAAACTCGGCTCGCTCTGCGCCTTGGGCGGCTTCACCCCCTATCCGGTGATGAGCGCCCTGACCCATTTCCCCGACGATTTTCGGACCAGCCATCAGGAGGCCGCCGAATGAAGGACTTCATCATCCCCGACGCCGATTACGGCACGCCCGCGAGCAAGTCGAAAGAGATGGTCACCCTGACCGTCGACGGTTTCGAGGTCACCGTCCCCGCCGGCACTTCGGTGATGCGCGCGGCCAAGGAAACCGGGATCTCGATCCCCAAGCTTTGCGCCACCGACAATATGGAGGCGTTCGGCTCCTGCCGGCTCTGCGTGGTCGAGATCGAGGGCCGGGCCGGCACGCCGGCGTCGTGCACCACACCGGTCGCGCCGGGCATGGTCGTCCATACCCAGACCGGCCAGCTCAAGCGCCTGCGCAAGGGAGTGATGGAGCTTTACATCTCCGATCACCCGCTTGATTGCCTGACCTGCGCCGCCAATGGCGATTGCGAATTGCAGGACATGGCCGGCGCCGTCGGGCTGCGCGACGTGCGCTACGAGCCGGGCGCCAACCATTTCGAAGCCCGCCACAACGGCGAGGTCAATCCGCAATGGACGCCCAAGGACGACAGCAACCCATATTTCACCTTCGATCCGGCGAAATGCATCGTCTGCTCGCGCTGCGTGCGTGCCTGCGAAGAGGTCCAGGGCACGTTCGCGCTGACCATCGAGGGCCGCGGCTGGGACAGCAAGGTTTCCGCCGGCACCCCGGTCGATGATTTCCTGTCCTCGGAATGCGTCAGCTGCGGCGCCTGCGTCCAGGCCTGCCCGACCGCGACGCTGACCGAGAAATCGGTGATCGAGATCGGCACGCCGGAACATTCGATCATCACCACCTGCGCCTATTGCGGGGTGGGTTGTTCGTTCAAGGCCGAGATGCGCGGCGATGAACTGGTGCGCATGGTGCCCTACAAGAACGGCAAGGCCAACCGCGGGCACAGCTGCGTCAAGGGCCGTTTCGCCTGGGGTTATGCCCAGCATCAGGACCGGATCCTGAAACCGATGGTGCGCGAACGGATCGAGGACCCGTGGCGCGAGGTCAGCTGGGACGAGGCGCTGGGCTTCGCCTCCAAGCGGCTGCGCGCGCTGCAAGAACAGCACGGCCGCGATTCGATCGGGGTCATCACCTCGTCTCGTTGCACCAACGAGGAAACCTATCTGGTTCAGAAACTCGCCCGCGCGGTCTTCGGCAACAACAACACCGATACCTGCGCCCGCGTCTGCCACTCGCCCACCGGCTACGGGCTGGGCCAGACCTTTGGCACCTCGGCCGGTACGCAGGATTTCGACAGCGTCGAAGAGACCGACGTGGTGGTCGTGATCGGCGCCAACCCGACCGACGGCCATCCGGTCTTCGCCAGCCGACTGAAAAAGCGGCTGCGCCAGGGCGCCAAGCTGATCGTGATCGACCCGCGCCGGATCGATCTGGTCAAATCGGCCCATATCCGTGCCGCCCACCACCTGGCACTGAAGCCGGGCACCAATGTCGCGGTGGTCACCGCGCTGGCCCATGTCATCGTCACCGAAGGGCTGATGGACGAGGAATTCATCCGGACCCGCTGCGACTGGGACGAGTTCCAGGATTACGCCGAATTCGCCGCCGATCCGCGCCACAGCCCCGAGGCGACCGAGGCGCTTACCGGCGTGCCGGCAGCCGAATTGCGCGCCGCCGCGCGGCTATACGCCAAGGGCGGGAACGGCGCGATCTACTACGGGCTGGGCGTGACCGAACATTCGCAGGGCTCGACCGCCGTGATCGGTATCGCCAACCTCGCCATGCTGACCGGGAACATCGGCCGCCCGGGTGTCGGCGTGAACCCGCTGCGCGGGCAGAACAACGTCCAGGGCTCCTGCGACATGGGCTCCTTCCCCCATGAATTGCCCGGCTACCGCCACGTCAAGAACGACGACGTGCGCGCGATCTTCCAGGACCTGTGGGGCGTCGAGATCCCCAACGAGCCGGGCCTGCGGATCAACAACATGCTCGATGCCGCCGTCGACGGCACATTCCGCGGCATCTACATCCAGGGCGAGGACATCCTGCAATCCGACCCCGACACCCATCATGTCGCCGCCGGCCTGAAGGCGATGGAATGCGTCGTCGTCCATGACCTGTTCCTCAACGAGACGGCCAATTACGCCCATGTCTTCCTGCCCGGCTCGACCTTCCTCGAAAAGGACGGCACCTTCACCAATGCCGAGCGCCGGATCAACATGGTGCGCCGGGTGATGGCGCCGAAGAACGGCTATGCAGACTGGGAGGTGACCCAGCTTCTGGCCAATGCGATGGGGGCCGACTGGCATTACACCCATCCCAGCCAGATCATGGACGAGATCGCCGCCACCACGCCCTCTTTCGCGGGGGTCAGCTTCGAGAAGCTCGAAGAGATGGGTTCGATCCAGTGGCCCTGCAACGACAAGGCGCCCGAGGGCACGCCGGTGATGCATGTCGGCGGCTTCGTGCGCGGGCGCGGCAAGTTCATCCGCACCGAATATGTCGCCACCGACGAGAAGACCGGGCCGCGCTTCCCGCTGCTTCTGACCACCGGGCGGATCCTGAGCCAATATAACGTCGGCGCCCAGACGCGGCGCACCGCCAATACCGCCTGGCATCCCGAGGACCTTCTGGAGATCCACCCCCACGACGCCGAACAGCGCGGCATCCGCGACGACGATTGGGTTCGGCTGGCCAGCCGCGCGGGTGAGACCAGCCTGCGCGCCAGGATCACCGACAGGGTCTCGCCCGGTGTCGTCTACACGACCTTCCACCACCCGGCGACGCAGGCGAACGTGATTACCACCGATTTCTCGGACTGGGCGACCAACTGCCCCGAATACAAGGTGACGGCGGTGCAGGTCAGTCCCTCGAACGGGCCCACCGACTGGCAGGTTGAATACGACGCGCAGGCCGAACAGGCACGTCGTATCCTGCCGGCGGCCGAATAGCACGATGGCGGCGCAGGCGGTCGATACGGCGCGCTGTCTGCTCGTCCGGCCCGATGGCGTGCAAGAGGTCAGCCGGGCACTTCCGCGCGAAGTGCCCGTTGCCATGGTCTATAACGGCAGCACCCATGCGGTGATGATGGCCACGCCCGACGATCTGGAGGACTTCGCCTTCGGCTTCAGCCTGAGCGAGCATGTCATCACCGGTCCGGACGAGATCGAGCGGCTGGAGATCGTCGAGCACGGCGCGGGGATCGAGGCGCGGATCTGGCTGGCCGAAGACCGCGCCCGCGCCATGATCGCGCGGCGGCGTCAGATCGCGGGACCGGTCGGCTGCGGCCTGTGCGGGATCGACAGCCTCGAAGAGGCGCTGCACCCGGTGTCCCCCCTGCCGGCACCCGGCGAAGACCGGTTTCAGCTCGAACCGGCGACGGTGATCGCGGCCATGGCGGCGCTGCGCTGCCGGCAGCCGCTGCACGACAGGACACGCGCAGTCCATGCGGCGGGCTTCCTTCGGCCGGGCGCCGGTGTCACCGCGGTGCGCGAGGATGTCGGCCGCCACAATGCGCTCGACAAGCTGATAGGTGCACTTGCGCGTGAGCGCGCCGGAAACCCCGGCGGCATCGGGGGACAGGGCCCGACCCGGGCGATCGGCAGCGGTGGTGCCATCATCCTGACCAGCCGGGTTTCGGTCGAGATGGTCCAGAAATGCGCGGTTCTCGGCGCCCCCGTGCTGATCGCCGCATCGGCGCCGACCGCACTTGCGCTGCAGGTTGCGCAACAGGCCAACATCACCGTCGCGGCACTGGTGCGCGATGACGAATTCCGGGTCTTCACCCTTCCTGAACGCATCGCTATCGGAGAGTTTCAGAATGTCACCTGAAAAGCTGATCTACATGGCCAATCAGATCGCCACCTTCTTCGCCTCGCAGCCCGAGGCGGAGCGGGTGGGCAGGGTCGCCGCCCATATCAAGGACTTCTGGGAGCCGCGCATGCGCGGTCAGTTGTTCGACCTGGTCGATTCCGGGCGCGACGGGTTCGACCCGCTGGTGCTGAAAGCGGTGGAGCAGCTGCGCGAGACCGCCTGAGCCGCGGTCACTACCGGCGTCTCGCCACGGGTCGCAACGACACCCGGGGCGCGCGTGCACGAGGCAGTGTAGGTGACGGCGGCGGATTGTGGCGGCGGCGAATTCGCGCGGGCCCCGACATCGGCCGTGCGCCCGTCGATGCAGCCCCCCGGAGCAGCCCCCTGGAGATAGCCCGGGCAGAGGGCCAGCGCGGTCACCCCGCGGAAGCCTCCGGCCGGGCGTCTGCGGACGGCGGACGAACGCGGAAGACCACAAGGTAGAGCGCCGGGACGAAGACCAGGGTGATGACCGTTCCGGCGATGATCCCGCCCATCATCGCATAGGCCATCGGGCCCCAGAAGATCTCGCGCGAGATGGGGATCAGCGCGAGGCTCGCCGCCGCCGCGGTCAGCAGGATCGGCCGGGCGCGACTGTCGGAGGCGTTGAAGACCGCATCCCAGGCTGACTGTCCGGCCTCGCGCAACACCTCGATCTCATGGACGAGAATGATCGAGTTGCGCACCAGGATCCCGACCAGCGCCAGCACGCCGAGGATCGCGACGAAGCCCAGCGGCGCCCCCGCCGGCAGCAGTGCCGCGACCACCCCGATCAGCCCGAGCGGCGCCGCCGCAAGCACCACGAAGGTAAGCCTGAAGCCCTGCATCTGGATCATGATCAGCGTCAGCATGATCAACAACATGATCGGAACCACGGCCGCGATCGGCGACTGGGACTTGCCGCTTTCCTCGACGGTGCCGCCCACCGCCACCTTGTATCCCGGCGGCAGGCCGGCGGCAAAACGCTTGATCGGGGCGGCCAGCTCGGCGGCCAGCGTCGCCGGCTGGTCATGGCCCCGGATCGCCGCCGAAACGGTGATCGTCGGCATCTGGTTGCGCTGATAGACCACCGGCTGTTCCGTGCCGAAACGGAAAACCGCGACCGAGCTGAGCGGCACGCTCGCCCCGCCCGCACCACTGACATGGAGCGCGTAGAGCGCGTCGATCGCCTGACGTTCGCTGAGTTTGCCGCGCGCGGCGATGTTCACCAGATAGGTCTGATCGCGAAGCTGGGTAATGGTGCGACCGCTGTAGATCGCATCAAGCGCGGCGGCGATGTCGGTGGGCGTGACGCCCAGCTGGCGCGCCTTGTCCTGCACGATATCCACGCGCACCACGCGCGCGGGCTCGTTCCAGTTCATCACGATGCCCGTCAGGCGGGTATCGCGTGCCATGACGGCGGACAGGTCGCGCGCATGATCGCGCAGCACGGCGATGTCGGGCCCCGAAATGCGATATTGCACCGGACGTCCGACCGGCGGCCCGATCTCCAGCGACTTGGGAAAGATGTCGACGCCGGGGAAGGATTTCGCGGCGATCTTCTCGATCCGTGCACGCAGCCGGTCGCGCGCCGCCACCGAGCGCGACTGGACCACGATCTGGCCCATGTTCGGCGCCGGTGTCTCGACATTGTAGGACAGGATGAACCGCGGCGCACCCTCGCCGACATAGGAAGTCCAGTAATACAGGTCGGGGCTGCCCCGGAGGTCGGATTCCAGCCGGTCCATCTGGGCGCGCGTCTCGGCAATGGTGGCATTCTGCGGCAAGGTCACGTCGACGATCAGCTCGGGCCGGTCCGAGGAGGGGAAGAATTGCCGCTCGACGAAATTCATCCCGTAGATCGACAGGCCGAAGACCGCCAGCGTGGCGGCGATCGTCACCCAGGGAAAACGCATCGCCGGCCGCAGGACCCGGTGGAAGGCGCGCCGCGCGAACCCGGGCCGCGGATCGTGATGCGGCAGCGCCCGCGGCAGCATCGTCACCCCCAGAAGCGGCGCAAAAAGCACCGCCGCGACCCAGCTGACCAGCAGCGACACGGCGATGACGACGAAAAGCGAGAAGGTGAATTCCCCGGCCGAGGAATCGTTCAATCCGATCGGAATGAACCCCGTCACCGTCACCAGCGTGCCCGACAGCATCGGAAAGGCGATCGAGCGCCAGGCGTGGGAGGCCGCCTTGCGCAGCGTATCGCCCGCCTCGAGCCGCGAGATCATCGTCTCGATGGTGATCATCGCATCGTCCACCAGAAGCCCCAGCGCGATGATGAGCGCCCCGAGCGATACCCGCTGCAGCGAGAAGCCCATGTACTGGACGATGACGAAGGTGATCGCCAGCACCAGGGGAATGGTCACCGTCACCACCATGCCCGCCCGCAGGCCGAGGCTGATGAAGCTGACGATCAGCACGATCACCACCGCCTCGGCCAGCGCACGGAGGAAGCCGTTGACGGCGTGGTCGACGACCTTGGGCTGATTGGCGACCTGATGCATGGCGATCCCCAGCGGCATCTGCGCGCGCGCGCGTTTCATCAGCGCGCCCAGTTCCTTGCCGAAGGTGACGATATTGGCGCCAGGGCGCATGCCCACCTCGAGCCCGATCGCGGGCTTGCCGTCATAGCGAAACAGCGCGGCCGGCGGGTCCTGATAGCCCTGCTTGATGGTGGCGACATCGCGCAGGCGGAAGAAGCGGTCGCCAACCCGCAGGTTGACGTCGGCCAGGCTCCGGGCATCGGCGAACTGCCCGCCCACGCGCACCAGCACTTTCTCGGCCCCCGCATCGATCGTCCCCGAGGGCAGGATCGCGTTCTGCTGTGCCAGCGTCGCCTGCACCGCCTGCGCGTTGAGCCCGAGCGCCGCGAGCTTGCGCGGCGAGAATTCGAGGTAGATCTCCTGCTTGCGCGTTCCCACAAGCTTGACCTTCCCGGCATCGGGCAGTGCCTGAACCGCACGCTGGAGGGTCTTGACGTAATCCTCGAGCTGCCGCGGAGAGAAGCCGTCGGCGGTGAAGGCATAGATATTGCCGAAGACGTCGCCGAAGTCGTCGTTGAACCGGAAGCCTGCGAATTCCTGCGGAAAATCTGGCCGGATGTCGGCCATCATGTTGCGCACCCGCTGCCAGATCGCCGGCAGCTGCCACGACTTGGTGGTGGGCTTGAGATTGACATAGACGATCGCCTCGCCCGGCCGGGTGATCGAGCGGGTGAAATCGAGCTGCGGCAGATCCTTGAGCTTCTTCTCGATCCGGTCTGTGACCTGATTGCGGGTCTCCTCGACCGTGGCGCCGGGCAACGCGGCGGAGACGATCATCGTCTTGATGGCGAAATTCGGGTCCTCCTCGCGCCCGATGGTGACATAGGACATCACCCCCGCCACAAGGCTGACGATCATCAGGAACCAGACGAAGGAGCGATGGGAAAGCGCCCAGTCGGACAGGTTGAAATGCTTCATGCCGGCACCCGCGGTCCGACCGTCTGGCCCTGCTTCACAGAATTCACCCCCTTGGTCATCACCTCCTCGCCCGAAGCCAGCCCCTTCAGGACGACGACGCGGCCGCCCTGCTGCGCGCCCAGCGTCACCGCGCGGCGTTCGAGCTTGCGTGTCTTCGGCGCGATCACCCAGACCACCGCCTCGCCGCCGATCAGGGCGGTCTCGGGCAGGGTGATGCGCGCATGCGTGGCCGCATCCGGCTCGACAAGGACGAGCGCGCCCAGCCGGAAGGCGGGCGCGGCATCGGCGGCCAGCGTCAGATGCAGCCGCCGGGTTCGGGTGGCACGGTCCGAGACCGGATCGATCAGCCGCAGGCGGGCGGTGGTCCGGATCTGCCGATCGGCTTCCAGCCGGACGCGGAAACTCGCCCCGCGCTCCAGCCCGGCCGCGTCGCGGTCGGTCATGTCGATCACCGCCTCGCGCTGGTCGGTACCGGCGAGGCGCAGCACCGGCTGGCCCGCCTTCACCGCCGCGCCGGGCTGGGCGTAGACGGCGGTGACGACCCCGTCCATCGGCGCGCGCAATACCGCCAGGCGCCGCATGTCCTGCGCCTGGGCGAGGGCCGCACCGGCCTGGGCAAGCCTGGCACGGGCAGCCGCAAGGCTGTTGGCGGCGGCCTCGGCGGCGGCGGGGCTGTCCACGCCGCGGCCAAGCAGCGCGTTGGTGCGGTCGGCCGCGTCCCGGGCCGACTTCAGCTGTGCCTGCGCGACGGTGACACCGGCCTCGGCGGCGCGCACCTGGGCGTCGAGGCTTTGCACGTCGAGCCGCGCCAGCAACGCGCCCTTCTTCAGGCTGTCGCCTTCATGGACCGGCCGCGCGACCATCGTGCCGGCCAGCGGAAAGGCCAGCGGCGTTTCCACCCGCGCAGCGATGGTGCCGGCATAGCTTGCGGCAAGCCCCGCGCTGGGGCTGACCACGACGGAGACCACGGGCCGCGGGGCCGCCGCCGCGCCGGCCTTTCCGTCGTGCTTGCATCCGGCCAGCGCCGCCAGCGCCGCCAGCACGGCGATGAGCCGTCCCATGCGCATCCTCATGGTGCCGCGACCCCCGTGACCACGCGCCCCGGATAGAGCAGTTGCGAACCGAGGCCCACCACCTCATCGCCGGGGCGCAACCCGCCGGCAAGGATGACATGGCCGCTTTCGTAGCGCGCGATCTCCACCTGGCGCAGCGCGACGCGACCGCTTGCCGGATCCACGATCCAGACGGCCGGCCCCGCGGCGGTTGCGGTGATCGCGGTCCAGGGCAGGCTTATCCGCGCGGGTTCCGGATGATCGATCGTGCCCAGCACGGCATCGCCGAAATTGACGTCGGCGGGCTTGTTCAGGACGGTCACGGTCACCTTGACCGTGCCGGTTCGGGCATCGACGATCGGGGCAATCTCGCGCACCTTCCCGCGAAAGGTTTCCTTGGGCCGGCCCAGCGGTGCGAGAACCACCGGCGGGAGCGCGGCGGGAACCGATGTCAGCATCGCCTCGGGGACGTGGAAGATCGCGTCGTAACGATCCCCCAAAGCCAGCTCCAGCACCGGTTGCGCCACACCCACGACCTGACCGACCTCGGCCATCCGCGCGGTCACCCGCCCCGCCCCCGGCGCGCGCAAGACCGTGTCGTCGAGCGCCCTCTGCGCACGATCACGATCCGCCACCGCCTGGGCGACGCCGGCCTGCGCGGCACGCAGCCGGTCGGCGGCCGCGTCGCGCGCGCTGCGTGTGGTGGCACCACGCTGGAGCAACTGGTCCTGGCGTTGCGCGTCGTCGCGCGCCTTGACCAGGGCCGCGCGCGCGGATCCCAGCGCCGCCTCGGCCGCGCGCAGCGCCTGCGCCTGCTGCACCGAATCCACCCGAGCGAGCACTTCCCCCGCCGTCACGGCATCGCCCTGCGACACCAGCAACGCGGTGATCCGCCCCGCTGTGGGAAAGCCCGCCGGCAACATGTGTCGGCCGAGGATTTCGCCCGTCAGGGTAAGGCTGCGCGAATCCGGGCCGGGCCGGGCGATGACGATCTGCACGCCGAGCGGCGGCGCACCCTTGTCCGCAGATCCGCCCGTCGTGGTTGCCGCGCCCGAGGCCAATGGCACGACAGCCCAGGCGCAAGCCGCAAGCGCCAGAGCGAGAGCGAGACGCAGGCGGCATGGCCCGACGCTCATGGCTCATCCTCCGGCCGATCAAACCTGCCCGACGCAGCCCCGCGGGGGGGCAGGTCCGCCGCCATCGCCTCGAGCCGGGCAAAATCACCCGCCGGATCGCCGATCGGGCGCGGCGAGACCCCGAACATGGCGAAACACCGCAGCCCCTCGAGGGCGCTCCACACCAGGAAGGCGCGCCCGGGATCGCCGCATTCGGCCTCGATCGCCTTCCACAGCGCGGCGAAACAGGCGCGCACCGGCTCCAGCAGCGCGGGATCCTCGTGCGCTGCCGCCATGAAGGCCGAGTGCAGGCCGATCTCGTCGCCCATGCATTCGGCGGCCGTGCGCACCAGCGCGCGCAGCGTCGGGTTGGCCTGCCCGGCAAGCGATTCGCGATGCTTCGCATGGCGGGCCATGACGTCTTCGATGGCACCCGCGATCATCGCCTGGAACAGCGCCTGCTTGGACGGGAAGTGGTAGAGGACTCCACCCTTGCTCAAGCCCGCCTCG
>JASBUM010000233.1 GCA_030147905.1 Acidimangrovimonas sp. | reverse complement strand
TCCATTACGGCATCCGCGAACACGGCATGGCGGCGGCGATGAACGGGATGGTGCTGCATGGCGGCATCCGCCCCTATGGCGGCACCTTCCTGTGCTTCACCGACTATGCCCGCGGCGCGATGCGGCTGTCGGCGCTGATGGGGATCCCGACGGTCTACGTGATGACCCACGATTCGATCGGCCTCGGAGAGGACGGCCCCACCCACCAGCCGGTGGAGCATCTGGCGATCTGCCGCGCGACACCGAATCTCCACACCTTCCGGCCGGCCGATACGGTCGAGACGGCCGAGGCGTGGGAGCTGGCGCTGACCAGCACCAGCACGCCCTCGGTCCTGGCGTTGTCGCGGCAGGGGTTGCCGACGCTGCGCACCCGCCATGTCGCCCGCAACCAGACCGCCCGCGGCGCCTATGTGCTGGCCGAGGCCGAGGCCAAGCGCCGCGCCATCCTGATGGCCAGCGGCTCGGAAGTCTCCATCGCGATGGAGGCGCGCGCCCTGCTCGAGGCCGAGGGGATCGGCACCCGCGTCGTGTCCATGCCCTGCATGGAGCTCTTCGCCGAACAGGACGAGGCCTACCGCAAGAAGATCCTGCCGGCCGGCGCGGTCCGGGTGGCGATCGAGGCCGCCGCGCGCCAGGGCTGGGACCGCTGGCTTCTGGGCGAACGCGGGCGCGAGGCCAAGGCCGGCTTCATCGGCATGGAGGGTTTCGGGGCCTCGGCCCCGGCGCCGCGGCTCTACAAGGAATTCGGCATCACGCCCGAGGCGACGGCCGAAAAGGTCAAGGCGCTTCTGTGACCATGGGAGCGGCCCGCAGGCGACCCGCCCTGCCCGCCCCCGGGCGGGTGGCGCGCGCCGGCGGCCGTGGCAGGCCGCTGCCGGGCCGGAAGGACGGATGGTCGACGCGGCAGCCAGGCGCGGCGGCGGCTTTCCGCCCCCGCCGCGGGGTTGCGGCCGGGGTGACTGCGGCCCCTGCGTGCCTGACGGGCCCGGTCGCGGCGGGGGCCGCCCCCGCATTTGCCGCGCGGCGCGGCCGGGCAGCTGCTGGCGGAGCGCTATCGTGACCGATCGCATCGCGCTTGTTCTTGCAATCCTGATCCTGGCGGCCTTTGCTGCCGATCATTTCTATTTTCATTTCGGCTTGCTGGTCTTTCTCGGCCGCAAGCTGACCGCCTTTGTCGATTTTCTCCAGTTCTGGCGCTGAGGCACCGGAACATCCCAACGGTCACCCCGCGCCAGGAGCTTCGGCCCGCCGGCGCGTCAAGCGAAAGGACGATCCATGACTGTAAAGGTAGCGATCAACGGATTCGGGCGGATCGGGCGCAACGTCCTGCGCGCGATCATCGAATCGGGGCGCGACGATATCGAGGTGGTGGCGATCAACGATCTCGGCCCGGTCGAGACCAACGCCCATCTGCTGCAATACGATTCCGTCCACGGCCGCTTTCCGGCCACGGTTACCGTCAAGGGCGACACGCTCGACGTCGGCCGCGGCCCGATCGCGGTGACCGCGATCCGCAACCCCGCCGAACTGCCCTGGGGCGACGTCGATATCGCACTCGAATGCACCGGCATCTTCACCGATCGCGACAAGGCCAAGGCCCATCTCGACAACGGCGCCAAACGGGTTCTGGTCTCGGCTCCGGCCAAGGGCGCGGACAAGACCATCGTCTACGGCGTCAATCACGACCAGCTGACCGCCGCGGACCTTGTGGTCTCGAATGCCTCCTGTACCACCAATTGCCTCAGCCCGGTCGCCAAGGTGCTCAACGACGCGATCGGCATCACCCGCGGTTTCATGACCACGATCCACAGCTATACCGGCGATCAGCCGACGCTGGACACGATGCACAAGGATCTCTACCGCGCGCGCGCCGCCGCGCTGAGCATGATCCCGACATCGACCGGCGCGGCCAAGGCGGTCGGGCTGGTGCTGCCCGAACTCAATGGCCGGCTCGACGGCGTCGCCATTCGCGTGCCCACGCCCAATGTCTCGGTCGTGGACCTGACCTTCGAGGCCACCCGCGCGACCTCCGTCGACGAGATCAACGAGGCCATCCGCAGCGCGGCCGACGGCCCGCTGAAGGGCATCCTCGGCTATACCGACGCCAAGCTGGTGTCGTCGGATTTCAACCACGACAGCCGCTCGTCGATCTTCCACACCGACCAGACCAAGGTGATGGAAGGCACGCTCTGCCGGGTGCTGAGCTGGTACGACAACGAATGGGGCTTCTCGAGCCGCATGGCCGATACCGCCGTGGCCATGGGCAAGCTGATCTGAGGGCCGCGACCGGCTCGCCTGACGTGGGAACCCGGCGCCGGATACGATCACCCGGCGCCGCGTGACGGCGCAGCGCCCATTCTTCAGGGGGGCTGCGCACCGGCGCACAAGGAAAGGGCCTTGAACCCGCCCCCCCGCCGCGCGCCCGCGGGGCCACCATGAGCGCCGCCACCGAGCCGCCCGGCACCGTGGCCCTGCCCTGAAAATCCGCCGGCGGAGCAACCCTGCGATGTGCTCCCGCGCCCTTCGCGGGATCCTTTCATGCAAGCCATGCGCTCAACGCATGGCGCCACGTTTGCTGCATGGCTTGTATCGCGCAGCCGCGCGGGCCACATCCGGCGCAACGGCAGGCACCCGGCCCGCCCAGCAAAGGATAGGCCCGATGAAGACCCTCTTCAGTCAGCTCCGCAGCGCCGCCGTCAACCGCGCGCGCTACCACCGCACGCTCAGCGCGCTCAACGACCTGTCGCGCGACAGCCGCCGCGACCTTGCCCTCGACAGCGCAGATCTGCGTCACGTCGCGCGCCGCGCCGTCTACGGCGCCTGAGCGGGAACAGCGGCGCCTGTCCGCTGCCACAGGCTCGGGCGACGGCCCCACCGCCCTGCCCCGGCGCATTGCAAAGCCCGCAACAGCGGTCGTCGGGCGCCCGATGGTATCTTCGGACCCTGCGCGCCCGGCACCATCGCCCCGGGTCTGTCGTCCGCAGGCTCTCCCCATCTTTCGTTGACAAATATCCCGGGGGTGCGGGGGCAGCGCCCCCGCGCGTGACCGGCCCGCATACCCTGCCCCGCAGACCCTGCCCGGTCCAGTTGCCAGCTGCGGCCGGTGATGCCTCCGGCGGGGATATTTTTCAACAAGAGATGGACCCCTCCCGGGCACGAACACAGGCGCGGGGCGTCGCGCCGGCAGCGCCGATGGCCGAGCGATTGCGTCGGCTCCAAGGCGGTCGCGGCCGGTGCTACCGTTATGTTGGCAGCGCCCGCTCGACGAGGCGGGCAAAGAAGCTCGCGCCATGCGGCGCGGCCTCGTCATTGAAGTCATAGGCCGGATGATGAAGGCCCGCACCCGGCCCGGTCCCCAGGAACAGATAGGCTCCGGGCCGGGCCTCGAGCATATAGGCGAAGTCCTCGGCACCCATTTCGCGGCAAGCGTTCTCCTCTACCGCACCGGGGCCCGCGATCTCGCGCGCGACGGCGGCTGCGAAA
>JASBUM010000209.1 GCA_030147905.1 Acidimangrovimonas sp. | reverse complement strand
TGGTCGGCAAAGGGCTTGGCCATGAAGCAGGCGGTGACCCGGTGGCGCCGGGCCTGGTTGCGCACGATGCGCTTCATCCGCACCAGATCCTCGGCCGCGCGCATCGGATCGTCTCGGTAATGCAGGGTCAGTTCGTATTGTCCCGGCGCATATTCCGAAATCAGCGTCTCGGCGCGGATGCCTGCGGCCTCGGCCGCGGCGTAGATGTCGTCGAAGAGCGGCGCCATCCCGTGCAGGTGATCGACGGAATAGACCTCGGTTCGGCCGGAGACGCGGCCATCGAGCACCGCCGGCGCGGGCCGCGGGCGGCCATCCTCGCCCATCGCCGGGGCCAGCAGGAAGAACTCCAGCTCGAACGCGGCCGAGGCGGCATACCCCGCCCGGCGCAGCGCCCCGATCTGGGCGCCCAGCGCATGACGCGGATCACCGGCAAGCGGCGAACCGTCAAGATCGTGCATGCTCAGCAGCACCTCGGCGCGGGCCGGACTGCTGGCGTGCATCGGCGCAAGGGTCCCCGGCACTGGCCATGCATGCCGGTCGCCGTCGCCCTCGTCCCAGATCAGGCCGGTTTCGTGGACGTCCTCGCCGCAGATGTCGAGCCCGAGGATCGAGATCGGCAGATGACGCCCGCCCTCGTAGAGCGCGCGCAGCTCGTGCCGTCGGATGGATTTGCCCCGGCCGACACCGTTTGCGTCGATCAGGACGAGGTCGATGGCGGCGATGTCGGGATGGCGGGCGAGGAAGGCCTCGGCCTCTTCCGGATCGACGCCGGTGGGGCGGGTGTGGTCGGTCATGGCGGGTTCAGCAGAACAATTCGGTAAGGATTTCGTCGAAGGCCAGGATCAGCCGGTCGATCTGGGGTTGGCGGGTTGCCGGACTGACCAGCATCATGTTGTGAAACGGCGCGATCAGCACGCCGCGGTTGACCAGCGCGAGATGGATCGCGGACTCGAGCGCGGGAGCATGGGCGGCGGCCGCCTCGGCTCCGTTGCGCAGCGGCCCCGGCGCGCAGATGAACTCGACCCGCGCGCCGACCCGCACGACATGCCAGGGAGCGGCATGATCGGCGATCAGCCGTGACAGCCCGCGTGCGAGCCGCTCGGCCCCGCGTTCCATCCGGGTATAGGCCTCGCGGGTCATGACTTCGGAAAGGTTGGCGGCAAGGCAGGCCATCTGCAGCGGGTTGCCCGACAGGGTGGTGCCCATGCCGCTGTGGCCCGGTGCACGCCGGTCGTCATGCGCGGAGAAGCGCAGCGCGATGTCGGGCGCCAGGCCCCAGACCGCCGTCGCCACCCCGCCCGCGATTGCCTTGCCGAGCACCAGGATATCGGGCGCCAGCCCGTGCACGCGGCCATAGCCGCCCAGCCCCGACGACAGGGTGTGGGTCTCGTCGAGGATCAGCAGCGTGCCATGCGCATGGGTGAGCGCGCGCAATCCGGCGTGGAAATCCGCACGCGGCAGGACCATCGCGGAATTGGTCATGACCGGCTCGGTCAGGACGGCGGCGATCTCGCCCCCGGCAAGCGCCGTCTCGAGCTGGGCTAGGTCGTTGAAATCGATCGCCACCGTGGTCGCGGCCGGATCCTGCGCCGGCGCCACCAGCCCGGGACGGGCGCGGGTCGTGCCGTCGGCGTCGCGCCGCACCATCGTCTCGTCCAAGGTGCCGTGATAGCAGCCGTCGAAGACCAGCACCTTGCCCCGCCCGGTCACCGCCCGCGCCACCTTCAGCGCGTTGCGGTTGGCGTCGGTGGTGGTGGTGGCGACTTGCCAGCGGAACGGGCCGAAGATCTCGCCCAGCAGCCGGCCGGCCTCGAAGGCGGTCTCGTGCGGCAGCATCGTCGCGAGGCCTGCGCGCGATTGCTGGCGCAGGGCACGGGCGACCGGCGGCGGTGAATGACCGAACATCGCGGCGGTGTCGCCGAGACAGAAATCGTCCAGCGCATGGCCGTCCAGATCGGTGATCTGGGCGCCGCGGGCCTCGGCGACCACAAGCGGGAAGGGCATCGGCCAGTCGCGCATCCAGTGCATCGGCACGCCGCCCATGAAGGCGCCCGCCCCCTGCTCGGCGGCACCGCGGCAAAGCGGCCGGCCGGCCGCGTAGCGTTCGCGCTCGCGCTCGGTGATCGCCGCGACCCGTGCCGGCGCGACGCCGGTGGGCGAAACCTCGACCACGGTCATCGCCACCACTCCGGGGCGATGGCACCGCGGTGTGGGGCGTTGGATGCGGCCGGCGCATCACTCCGCGGACGGCGCGCGCCGCGCCAGGGCATGGCGGGACGAGGGAAGCCGGGACGGCCGATGCCGGAGCGGCTCGTGACGGTGCCGGACGGATCGGTGCCGGAAAGATCGGGGCGGGACGGATCGGGGCCGGTCATCGCGGGGACCATCCCGAGCGGACATTTCAGGGCGCGGTCTTTCATGGCAGGGCGATCTCGATCAGGCGCGGCCCGTCATGGGCCGCGCGCAGCGCAGCGGCCAGCGCCTCGGCATCGGGCGCGATCCGCCGGTGGGGCAGGCCCATGGCGCGCGCCAGGGCGTCGAATTCGGGTGGTGCCGGATCACAGCCGATCGGGTCGATATCGGCACCGCGCATGGCATCGGCGATCTCGCGGTAGCCTGCGTTGTTCCAGATCAGGAAGGTCACGCGCGCGCCCTCCTGGCGGGCGGTCAGCAGCTCTGCCAGGCTGAACTGCAGGCCGCCGTCGCCGGTCAGGCAGATCACTGGCGCGTCCGGCGCGGCCAGCGCGGCGCCGATCGCCGCCGGCGCGCCATAACCCAGCGCGCCGTAGCCGGTGGCGGCATTGAACCAGCCGCCGGGACGGTCGTGATCGTGGTAGAGATTGCCGGCATAGACCGGCTGCGTACTGTCGCCCACGATTATCGCACCGGGGCATGAATCGCGTATCGTACCCAGAAGATCCACCATCGTGGCAAGCGCATCGGGCAGCGCGGCCCGCGCCGCATTGCGTGTCTCGCGCGCGCGTTCGGCGCCGGGCGGCTCCGGCGCCGCGACGGGTGCGCGGATGGCGCCGGGCGTCTCCGGCGCCGAGACGGGTGCGCGGATGGCGCCGGGCGTCTCCGGCGCCGAGACAGGTGCGCGGTTGGTTGTGGCGGGCGTCTCCGCCTTTGCCGGCCCGACCGCGCCGCGACGCAGGCCCTGTCCCCCGGCCAGCCTGGCGCAAAGCGACACGGCCGCACGGCCCGCATCGGCCTGGATCGTCACCGCCGCGCGGTGGCGCGCAAGCTGGGCTGCGTCGATGTCGATGCGGATCATGCCGGAGAGATCGGGCAGGCCGCCGTCGCGATACATGTCGTAGTCGGTCGGACCGAGTTCGGTGCCGATGGCCACGATCGCGTCGGCGCGCCCGAGAAGGCGGCGCACCGGGGCGAGGCTGGGACTGGCAGGCACGGCGAGCGCATGGCCATGGAGGAGCCCGCGCGCATTGACCGTCAGAACCACGGGCGCATCCAGCGTCTCGGCCAGCCGTCGCAAGGCGTCCTCGGCCCTGCGGGCGCCTCCACCGGCAAGGATGACGGGCCGCTCCGCTGCCGACAGCAATCCCTGCGCACGGGCCAGTGCGCGCATGTCGGGCTCGGGCGGCGGGGTCGGCAGATGCGGAACCGCGCCTCCCGCTGCCGTGCCGCCCGGCCCGCGGGCGGGCCAGAGCTGGCCCATCACGTCGATCGGTATCTGCAAGATGGCGGGGCCGCCGCGGCCGCGGGTGGCGGCGGCGAAGACGGCATCGAGCGCCGGCAGCAATTCGGCCGGCCGGGCGATTTCCTCGGCCCGCAGCGCCACGGTGCGCGCCAGTGCGAGCTGATCCGGCAATTCGTGCAGATGGCCCAGTCCGCGCCCGCGCAAGGCCTTTTCATTGACGCCCGCGATCACCACCAGCGGCACCGAATCGGCACGTGCCTGCGCGATCGGGGTCAGCGCATTGGTCAGTCCCGGCCCGGTGATGACGAAGGCCACGCCGGGCCGGCCGGTGACGCGGGCATGGCCGTCGGCCATGAACACCGCCGAGGCCTCGTGTCGCGCCGTGACATGGCGGATCGAAGACCCGGCAAGCCCGCGATAGAGCTCCAGGGTGTGCACGCCGGGGATGCCGAAGACCACCTCCGTGCCGCGTGCCGCGAGATCGGCAACGAGCGCCTCGCCCACCGTCGTCATGCCTGTTTCTCCCGTTTCCGACGCTGATCTGTGGCGCATAATGGCAGGGCCAGCAAGGTACCTATCTTCTCGAGCCCGATCTGCGCCAGTTCTCCGCCCGCGAAGGCTTCGGGAAGGGCGCTGCCCTCGAGCCACAGGCCGTCGATCAGCGCGTTGCAGGCGATCGCGTGGCCGCGCACGGCGGCGGCGTCGGCCGGGCGCCCCCGGGCGGCGAGGGCGGCCGCGATCAGGGTCTCCATCTCGGCGCGGAACGCGTGATAGCCGTCGTGGTGGATACGGTGCATCGCCGGATCGCGCTGAACCATGTGCAGAAAGCCCGCCCAGAGACCCACGGTGCGCGCGTCGACCAGCTGCGGGCTCAGCGATTGTTCGACGAATCGCGCCAGCCGCGTCACCGGATCGGGCGGCGCGTCGCTGACCGTGGCGCGATGGTCGGCCGTCATCTGCGCCATGAAGGTCGCATAGGCCGCGCCCAGAAGCTCTTCCTTGGTCTTGAAATAATGCCGGATCAGGCCCGGCGTGACGCCGGCGCGCGCCGCGATCGCCCGCACGGTCGCATGCTGCGGCCCGCCCTCGGCGATCAGGTCGAGCGCCGCAGCGATCAGATCGCCCTGGCGCTGGCTTTCGCCCCCGCGCCGGAACTTGCGCCTGGTTTCCGACATCCCCCGCCACCCCGTCTCGGGCCGATGGCGCGCGCAATGGCGATTTTGCCGCGAAACCGGCCGTCACCGGCCCGGCGCACAACGATTTCTGTGCCCCGACCGCCGATTTGCCCTTGAATTATACGCTTGCAGAATTACAGGGGGCAGGTGTTAATACAACCGAAATGTGACAAGGGACAGCCCGCATGTCTTCATCCGCGCCGGCACCGCGCCCCGACGCCATCCACATCGAGGATCTGCACAAGTCTTTCGGGTCGCTGGAAGTGCTCAAGGGCGTCTCGTTGACCGCGCGCGAGGGCGATGTCGTGGCGATCATCGGCGGCTCCGGCTCGGGCAAGTCCACCATGCTACGCTGCATCAACTTTCTCGAGACCCCGACCCGTGGCCGGATCGTCATCGGCGGCGAGGAGATCGCCCTGCGCGAGGACTGAACGCCCGCCAACCGCCGCCAGATCGAGAAGCTGCGGCAAAGCCTCGGCATGGTTTTCCAGTCCTTCAACCTGTGGAGCCACAAGACCGTGCTGGAAAACCTCATCGAGGTGCCGGTGCATGTCCTGCGGGTGCCCAAGGACGAGGCGATCGCGCGGGCAAGCCGTCTGCTCGAGCGGGTGGGTCTTGCCGAAAAGGCCGATGTCTATCCGGCGTTCATGTCGGGCGGACAGCAGCAGCGCGCCGCGATCGCCCGCGCGCTGGCGATCGAGCCCCGCGCGATGCTGTTCGATGAACCGACATCCGCGCTCGATCCCGAACTTGTGGGCGAGGTGCTCAATGTGATACGCGGCCTCGCCGACGAGGGCCGGACGATGATCCTCGTCACCCACGAGATGAAATTCGCGCGCGAGGTTTCGAGCCATGTCATCTACCTGCACAACGGCGTGATCGAGGAAGAGGGCCCCCCCGAGGCATTGTTCGGTGATCCGAAGTCCGAGCGGTTGAAGCAGTTCCTTAAATCCGTGGCTTAACGCGGAAAACCACCAGCAACAGAGAGGAAGACCAAGATGAAGTTCAAGCTCATGGCACTGGCGGCCGCGGCCGCCGTAGCGCTCGGTGCCGTCGCCGTAGACGCCAAGCCGGTCAAGGTCGGCGTGGCTGCCGAACCCTATCCGCCCTTCACCTCGCCCGATGCACAGGGCCATTGGTCGGGCTGGGAGGTCGATCTGATGAACGCGATCTGCAAGGATCAGAAGCTGGATTGCGTGATCACCCCGGTGGCCTGGGACGGGATCATCCCGGCGCTGACCTCGGGTCAGATCGACATGATCATGTCGTCGATGTCGATCACCGCCAAGCGCGAGAAGGTGGTGGCGTTCTCGAACAAGTACTATGTCACGCCGGCGGCGATGGCGGTGGCGAAGGATGCGAAATTCGGCACCAAGCCCGCCGATCTCAAGGGCAAGGTGATCGGTGTGCAGGTCGCGACGACCAACGAGGCCTATGCCAAGAAGTTCTATGGCAAGGACGCGACGATCAAGGAATACCAGACCCAGGACCAGGTGAACCAGGATCTCGCCGCCGGCCGTATCGACGCCGATATCGCCGACCAGTTCACGCTCGACGCCTTCATCAAGTCGAAGGACGGCGCGGCCTGCTGCAAGATCGCCGGCTCGCTGCCCTATGACGCGGAGACCCTGGGCACCGGCATCGGCGCCGCCTTCCGCAAGTCGGACAAGGCGCTTCTTGCCAAGTTCAACAAGGGCCTGGCCGATGTCCGCAAGAGCGGCGAATACGACAAGATCACCAAGAAATACTTCAGCTTCGACATCTACGGCGGCTGATAGACGGTGTTTGACAGCCTGCTTGGCCTATTCGAGCCCGGGCATATGCTCGGGCTCCTTGCATGGTCCCCGCCCGGCTGGGGCCAGGTCTTCGCGACCGGGCTCCTGCGTTCGATGGAGGTGGCCTTCGGCGCCTACGGTCTTGGTCTCGCGATCGGGATCGTCGGCGCCTTCGGCAAGCTCTATGGCGGCGAGATCCTGCGCGACCTCTTCGGCCTCTATACCACGGTGGTCCGCGCGGTGCCGGAACTCGTGGAAATCCTGATCCTGTTCTATGCCGTGCCGCAGGTTATCAACTCGATCCTGATCTCGATGGGCCATGGCCGCATCACGCTGCCGCCCCTGCTGGTGGGGATCGTGGTTCTGGGCGTGGTCGTCGGCGCCTACATGACCGAGGTGCTGCGTGGCGCGATCCTTGCCGTGCCGGCGGGCCAGATCGAGGCGGCGCGCGCCTATGGCATGAGCCCGGTGATGATCGCCTGGCGGATCACCTTTCCGCAGATGATGGCCAACGCGATCCCGGGCATGGCGAACCTGTGGCTGAACGCCACCAAGGACACGGCGCTTCTGGCGGTGATCGGCTTCAACGAACTGACGCTGACGACCTTGCAGGCGGCCGGTACGACCAAGGCCTATTTTCTGTTCTTCGTGGCGGCGGGTACGCTCTACATGATCATCTCGATCCTGTCCGGGCGGGTCTTCGCCCTGCTTGAACGCTGGGCGCGCAAGGGCCAGCCGATGATGCGCGGGGGGACGGTATGATCGCATTGATCCGTCCGATGCTGCGTCCGCATCGCCTGGTGCTGCTGGCGATCGCGGTTTTCGTCGTGATCTGGTCGGCGGTGTCGCTCAACTGGAGCTGGCTGCCCGAATACTGGAACAGCGGCATGATCGCCCAGGGGCTGTGGACGACGATCTGGCTTCTGGCGGTGAGCTGGGCAGTCGGGCTGTTCCTGGCGATCTGGCTGGGGCTCGCACAGGCCGCCGGGCCGTGGTTTCTGGCCCTGCCGGCCAAGGGGTTCTGCTCGGTCATCCGTGGCACGCCCTTGCTGTTGCAGCTTTGGTTTCTCTATTACGGTCTCGGCTCGCTGTTTCCCTATGTCCCCTGGATCCGCCATTCATGGGCCTGGGAGTACCTGCGCCAGGCCTGGCCCTACGGGTTGCTGGCGCTGACGCTGAGCTTTGCGGGTTACGAGGGCGAGGTGATGCGCGGGGCCTTGCGCGGGGTGCCGCACGGGCAGCTCGAGGCGGCGAGGGCCTTCGGCATGTCGCGGCTGACGATCTTTCGCCGGATCTGGCTTCCGCAGGCGGTGCGCCGGGTTCTGCCGACGCTGGGCGGGGAGACGGTGCTGCAGCTCAAGGCGACGCCGCTGGTTGCGACGATCACCGTGGTGGACATCTACAACGTCAGCGCGCGGGTGCGGCAGGATACGTTCATCATCTACGAGCCGCTCCTGTTGCTGGCGGTGGTCTACATGATGATCACCGGGGTGATCGTCTTGCTGTTTCGCATCGTGGAGCGGCAGGTACCCTCGAAGCTGGGTTGATCGCGGCGGGGCGTGCCGCCCCGGGGGGACAGCCCCCCGGACCCCCCCGCGGTATTTTTGCCGAAAGAAGATCGGAGCTGCCGGCGTGCGCGGTTCAGCGACCGCGGCGCAGGGTGGACGGGCAGTAGCCGAACCGGTTGCGAAAGGAGCGCGACAGCGCGCTTTGCGACGCGAAGCCGGTTCGCAGCGCGATGTCGCGCAGCGCGTGTGAGGTATCGGTGACCATCCGTCGCGCCGACTGCAGGCGCATTTCGCGGCCGTAGGCGCCCGGTCCCATGCCGAATTCCGCGGCGAAGAGCGTCTCGAGCCGCCGGGACGAGAGGCCGAGCGCGCGTGCCGTCGCCGCCGTGGGCTCGGGCGCGTCGAGCCGGGCCTCCAGCCGGGCGATCGCGGCGCGCAGTCGCGGATCGCGGCGGGCTGCGGGAAGGGGGGCGCCGGTCTGGGGGGTGTCGCCCGCGCCGGGGCTGGTGATGAAGGCGCCGGCGACCTGCTGGGCGATGGTGGCGCCGAGGCGGGCGCGAACCAGGGACAGCATCAGGTCGAGCGCGGGTCCGGCGCCGGCCGCGGTGACCATCCGGCCGCTGACGACGAAACGATCCGGCACGACTTCCACCGCCGGATGCGCGGCGGCGAAATCCTCGAGATCCTCCCAGTGAACGGTGGCGCGGCATCCGTCCAGTAGGCCGGCGCGTGCCAGAACCCAGGCGCCGGCGTCGATCCCGCCGAGGGCGCGGAACCGCGGCGCCAGTCGCCGAAGCCTGCGAAGGAGCGGGAGGGTCGCATTCTCGTCCTGGCGAAAGCCTGCCACGATGAACAGCGCGTCCGCGCCCGTGGCGGCGGTGATGTCGCCCACCGCCGGCAGGTCGATGCCGCAGGTCAGGGGTACCGCCCGGCCATCGGGGGAAACGACTCGCCAGTCGAAGGCGCGCCACCCGGCCTGTCGGTTGGCAGCGCGCAGCGGATCGAGCGTGGAGGCGAGTTCCAGGATCGACGTCTGGGGCAGCACCAGAAGCGCGATGGCGAGGGGTGCGGTGCTGCGGGTGAAGATCGTTGCGCTTTCGGTCATGTCTGCTGCGTATATTGTCAAATCTCCGCAGGCAAGCCGGCTATCATCGAGTCGAATCAGGGAGGATCCGATGCCGCTTGCCATGAATCGTGAGGTCTTCATCACCTGCGCCGTCACCGGCGCCGGCGGCACCCAGGATCGCAGCCCGCATGTGCCACGCAGCCCGGCACAGATCGCCGAAAGCGCGATCGAGGCGGCGCGCGCCGGGGCGGCCGTGGTCCATTGCCACGTGCGCGACCCCGAGACCGGGGCGCCGGCGCGCGATCCGGCGCTGTTTCGCGAGGTGACCGAACGGATCCGCGATTCCGAGGTCGACGTGGTGCTGAACCTCACCGCCGGCATGGGCGGCGACATCGTCTTCGGGCCGGTGGAGCGGCCGCTGCCGGTCAATCCGGCCGGCACCGACATGGCCGGTGCGAGCGAAAGGGTCGCCCATGTCGCCGAATGCCGGCCCGAGATCTGCACGCTTGATTGCGGCACGATGAATTTCGCCGAGGCCGATTACGTGATGACCAACACCCCCGGCATGTTGCGCGCCATGGGGGCGATGATGACGGAGCTGGGCGTGCGTCCCGAGATCGAGGCCTTCGACACCGGTCACCTGTGGCTGGCGCGCGGGCTGGTCGAGGAGGGGGTGCTGAAGGCGCCGGCGCTGGTGCAATTGTGCATGGGCGTGCCCTGGGGCGCGCCCGATGACCTGAATACCTTCATGGCGATGGTCAACAATATCCCCGAGGGCTGGCACTGGTCGGCCTTCGCCCTGGGGCGCCACCAGATGCCCTATGTCGCCGCGGCGGTGCTGGCGGGCGGGAATGTGCGCGTCGGGCTCGAAGACAACCTGTTTCTCGATCGTGGCGTGCTGGCCACCAATGCGCAGCTGGTCGGGCGTGCCGTGGAGATCATCGAGCGGCTGGGCGCGCGGGTGATCGGGCCCGAGGCAGTGCGCGAGCGGCTCGGCCTGGTCAAGAGGGCCCCGCGATGAGCGCGCGCAAGGCCGCGATCGTCGGCGGCGGGGTCATTGGCGGCGGCTGGGCCGCGCGTTTTCTCCTGAACGGCTGGGACGTCGCGGTCTTCGATCCCGATCCGGAAGCGGCGCGCAAGCTTGCGGAGGTGCTCGACAACGCCCGCGCCAGCCTGCCGGCGCTGTCGGATCTTCCGATGCCGCCCGAGGGGCGGTTGACGATGGCGCCGTCGATTTCCGAGGCGGTCGCCGGGGCGGAGTGGATCGCCGAGAGCGTGCCCGAGCGGCTGGCTCTCAAGCGCAAGGTCTATCAGCAGATCCAGGCCCATTGCAGCACCGATGCGGTGATCGGCTCCTCGACGTCGGGATACAGGCCGTCCGTGCTGAAGGGCTGTGCCAGCCGTCCCGAACAGATCATGGTCACCCATCCGTTCAACCCGGTCTATCTGCTGCCGCTGGTGGAACTGGTTCCGGGCGACAGTCCCGGCGCGCTGGTCGAGAAGGCGATGGAGATCCTGCGCGCGATCGGGATGTATCCGTTGCACGTGCGCAAGGAGATCGATGCCCATATCGCGGATCGTTTCCTTGAGGCGGTGTGGCGCGAGGCGCTGTGGCTGGTCCGCGACGGGATCGCGACTACCGAGGAAATCGACGAGGCCATCCGGCTGGGATTCGGGCTGCGCTGGGCCCAGATGGGGCTGTTCGAGACCTATCGGATCGCCGGCGGCGAGGCCGGGATGAAGCATTTCCTGGCCCAGTTCGGGCCGTGCCTGTCGGAGCCCTGGACCCGCCTCACCGATGTGCCACCCTATGACGACGCGCTGGTCGAGCTGATCGCCGGCCAGTCGGATGCGCAGTCGGGCGCGCGCTCGATCCGGGAGCTTGAACGCATCCGCGACAGCAATCTGGTTGGCTTCCTGCGGGTGCTGAAGGAGCGCGACTGGGGCGCCGGGCGGGTCCTGCGCGATCATGACGCGGCGCGGCGCGGGGCGGCGCAGGCGGAGGCGGCCCCGGTCGACGCTGTGGCCGCGCCGCCGGTGCTGGCCCGGATGCAGGTGTTGCCGGGCTGGATCGACTACAACGGCCACATGACCGAAAGCCGCTATCTCTTTGCCGCCTCCGAGACGTCGGATGCCTTCCTGCGCACGATAGGCGCGGACATGGATTACGTCGCCGGCGGGCACAGCTACTACACCGCCGAGACCCATATCATGCATCTGGGCGAGGCCCGGCTCGGTGACCGGCTCGAGGGTACGCTTCAGCTCCTGCACGCCGATGACAAGCGCCTGCATGTCTTCATCCGGATCCTGAAGGATGGCGAACCGGTGGCGACGCTTGAGCAGATGCTGCTGCATGTCGACATGAAGGCGGGCCGGGCCTGCCCGGCGGCGCCCGAGATCCTGAAACGGGTGATGGCGATCGCGGATGCCCATGCGAGGCTGGAGCGGCCGCCGCATGCGGGGCGTCATGTCGGGCAGCGGAGGCGGTGATGGATTTCGCCTTCAGCGAAGAACAGAAGCTGGTCATCGAGACTACGCGCGCCTTTGTCGAGAAGGAGCTTTATCCCCACGAGGCAGAGATCGAACGCACCGGGATGCTGGGCGCCGAGCTGGTTCGCGAACTTCAGGGCAAGGCGATGGCGGCAGGACTGTACGCCGCCAACATGCCCGAGGCGGTCGGCGGGGCCGGGCTCGATACGCTGACCTGGCTGCTTTATGAACGTGAACTCGGCCGGGCGAATTACGCCCTCCACTGGACCTGCGTGGCGCGGCCCTCGAACATCCTGCTGGCGGGGACGGCCGAACAGCGCGAGCGCTATCTCCTCCCCTGTATCCGCGGCGAGACCTGGGATTGCCTGGCGATGACCGAGCCCGACGCCGGTTCCGACCTGCGCGGCATGCGGGCAAATGCGCGCCCCGATGGCGCTGACTGGGTGCTCAACGGGACGAAACATTTCATCTCACACGCCGATATAGCCGGTTTCGTGATCGCTTTCATGGCAACCGGCGAGGAGGAGACCGCACGCGGGCGGAAGAAGACGATTACCGCCTTCCTAGTGGACAGGGACACGCCGGGCCTGACCGTTCGGCCGGGCTACCGCAACGTCAGCCACCGGGGATACAGCAACTCGGTGCTGGAATTCGACGATTGCCGGGTGTCTGCCGATCAGGTGCTGGGCACGGTCGGGGAGGGCTTCGATCTTGCCAACCGCTGGCTTGGTGCCACCCGGCTGCAGGTCGCCGCGACCTGTCTCGGGCGTGCCGATCGCGCCCTTGGCCACGCTGTCTCCTACGCGGCGCAACGGCAACAGTTCGGCCAGAAGATCGGCAAGTTTCAGGGCGTTTCGTTCAAGCTTGCCGACATGGCCACCGAATTGCGCGCGGCGGAGCTTCTGACCTTCGCCGCCGGCTGGCGCCACGATGCCGGCGAAGCGAGCGATGCGGACATGGCCATGGCGAAGCTGAAGGCCACCGAGGCGCTCGCGCTTATCGCCGACGAAGCGATCCAGATCCATGGTGGCATGGGCCTGATGGATGAACTGCCGCTGGAGCGGATCTGGCGCGATGCCCGGGTCGAACGGATCTGGGAAGGGACGAGCGAGATCCAGCGTCATATCATCAGTCGCGCCCTGTTGCGGCCGCTGGGCGGATGAAGGCCCTTCTGCGGGGGGCGCCGCCCCCGGACCCCCGGGATATTTGGGAACGAAAGATGTAACGGAATGTTAATATTGGTCTGGCGAGATCGTGGAACGGTACAGGCGGGGACGCCGATGACCGTAACGAGAGATGGCACCCTGTCCCGTTTGGGGCGGGGTGTTCTCGTGGTCATCTTTCGTTTCGAAATATCCTCGGGGGGCGCGGGGGGCAGACGGCCCCCCGTGAACGCGACGGGCCTTTCGCGGCGGGATCGGTCGTTCTTCCGGGTCGGGGCTCTCTGTCGTGCCGCGTGATTTGTCGCGGCTTTTGCGACCCGCCTCCGTCGCGGTCGTCGGCGGGGACTGGGCGGCGAACGTCGCCGATCAACTGAAGCGTGCGGGCTATGCCGGGCCGATATGGCCGGTCAATCCCAATCGCGCCGAAATGGCGGGGATTGCGACGTTGCCCTGCCTCGACGACCTGCCGGCGGCCCCGGACGCGACCTTTCTGGGTGTCAATCGCGAGACCACACCGCGGCTCGTGGCCCGTCTCGCGCAGATGGGCGCGGGTGGCGCTGTCTGCTTTGCCAGCGGTTGGCGCGAAGCCGGAGCCGGGGCGCTCGAGGCGGATCTTGTCGAGGCGGCGGGCGCCATGCCCATTCTCGGGCCCAATTGCTACGGACTGGTCAATTACCTCGATGGCGTGCCGCTGTGGCCCGATCAACATGGCGGCCGCAGGATCTCGCGCGGGGTTGCGATCATCTCGCAAAGCTCGAACATCGCGATCAACCTTACCATGCAGGCACGCGGACTGCCCGTCGCCTATGTCGTCTGCCTCGGAAACGCCGCGCAGACGGGCCTTGCGGAGCTTGGCCGTGCGCTCGTCGAAGATTGCCGGGTCACTGCCCTGGGTCTTTATGTCGAAGGCGTGGGTGACGCAGGGCAGATCGC
>JASBUM010000203.1 GCA_030147905.1 Acidimangrovimonas sp. | reverse complement strand
ATCATATTGCGCCGCCGTCCCGATCGGAACCGCCACCCGCTTGCCCGCAAGCTGCTTCGCATTCGCCTTGGTGATGTCGAGCCGGTCGGAGACCACGCAATTGTCGTTGCCCGAATAGCTCACCGCCACGTCCACAAGCTGCAGATCCTGCCCCGCCGAGGTCGCCACGATGAACGGCGGGATCCCCTGGCTCACCGCCAGCTGGACGTCGCCCGAAGCCATCGCCGCGCTCATCGCCGTGCCGGTGTCGAACGCCCGCCAGCGGATCTTCACCCCCAGCGCCTTCTCGAACCGATGCTCCGCCTTCGCATATTCGAACGGCATCGCCCATTCGAGAAAATAACCGACCGTGATGCTCCGCTGCGCCTGCGCGGAAACCGCCCCGAACGCCAGCGCTATTACCGCAACCGCCCCAAACAATCCTCTCGTCGCCATCTCATTCCCCCTGTCGGTATTGATGATTTTCCGGGCCCGGGTCCCCCTATGCCTGCTTGCGCGCGCATCGCATGGCGCGGGCGCCGGTATTCGGGGACAGGCGGTGGATGATGCGGCCCGATGTCTTGCTTCCTCAGCCTTCCGATCCCGACGGGCCGCGCCCCGGCCCGATCGCTTTGCTGTTCCGGCATGACGCGCGCTTGCGCGACATGGCCGGCATGGCGGGGCGCCGTGCGACGACGCGCGACGAGGCGTGGCGGGGCGCGGCGGGGCGCAAGGCCCACGCCGGATCCCGGGGTAGCAGCGAAGGATGCGGGCTTCAACCCTAGCGGGCCGATCCGTGCGGCCCGAAGGCGGGCGCGCGGGGCGCGGTGGCACGAAACCGGGCGCGACGGGGCGGGCTGCAAATCTTCCGCGCAGCTCGGCAACCGCGATGCCCGGTGCCGGCCGCCCGGAGCGCCCGCGGGCCATGTCGCGCGGCGCGGGCGGTCGCGGGGGCGTCTGTTCGGCCTCTGTGCGTTGGGCGCGCCGCCCTGTCGCGCGCGCCGGACCCGATCTGTCACGCCTGTTCCGCGCGCATCCGCGCTGACGCCGCTGCGAAACATGGGCGTGGCGGGTGCCCATGTCGCGGAAATGCACGCTTGCGTCGCCGCCCGGCTAGGCAGTCCGACGCGACGGGCCTAGGCGGGAACGCGCGCCCGCTGGTTTCGATCGCCAACGAGCGGCGCCGAAGGGAGAGACCTGCATGCACCAGCCCGCACCCAAATTCAGCCGCGCGGAATATGCCGCCCGGCTCGACGCCACGCGCCAGGCGATGGCGGCGCGCGGTGTCGATCTGCTGATCGTCACCGATCCGTCGAACATGAACTGGCTGACCGGTTATGACGGCTGGTCGTTCTATGTCCATCAATGCGTGATCGTCCCGCCCGACGGGCTGCCGATGTGGTTTGGCCGGATGATGGATGCCGAGGGCGCGCGGATGACGGCCTATCTGCCCGAGGACCGGCTGATCGGCTATCCCGACCATTACGTGCAATCGACCGAGCGTCACCCGATGGACTACCTGTCGGCGCAGCTGGCGGACCGGGGCTGGGGCGCGCGCCGGATCGGGGTGGAGATGGACAACTACTGGTTCACCGCCGCCGCCCATGCCAGCCTCGTGGCCCATCTGCCCGACGCCCGGCTGTCGGATTGCACGGGGCTGGTGAACTGGCGCCGCGCGGTGAAATCCGAGACCGAACTGACCTACATGCGGCGTGCGGCGCGCATCGTCGAGGCGATGCACGCGCGGATCTTCGACCGGATCGAGGTGGGGATGCGCAAATGCGACCTCGTGGCCGAGATCTATGATGCCGGCATCCGCGGCGCCGACGGCCATGGGGGGGATTATCCGGCGATCGTGCCGATGCTGCCATCGGGGGCGGAAGCCACCGCCCCCCACCTGACATGGGACGACCGGCCGCTGCGCGAAGGGGAGGGCACCTTCTTCGAGATCGCCGGCTGCCACAACCGCTATCACTGTCCGTTGTCTCGCACGGTGTTCCTTGGCCGGCCGCCGCAGCGGTTCCTCGATGCGGAGAAGGCGGTGCTCGAGGGCATGGCGGCCGGGCTGGAGGCGGCGCGGCCGGGCAATCTTTGTGCCGATATCGCCGGTGCCTTCTTTGACGTCCTCGCCCGCTACGGGATCGAGAAGGACAGCCGCACGGGCTACCCCATCGGCCTGTCCTATCCGCCCGACTGGGGCGAGCGGACCATGAGCCTGCGCCGCGACGACCGGACCGAGCTGCGCCCCGGCATGACCTTCCACTTCATGACCGGGCTGTGGCTCGAGGACATGGGACTGGAGATCACCGAATCGATCCTGATCACCGACAGCGGCGTCGAATGCCTTGCCGATGTTCCGCGCCGGCTGCTGGTGAAGGACTGACGGCGGCCGGGTGCCGGGATGCTGAGGGTTCCGGGAGGCTGCGGGGCGCGCGCACGGCCGGCGGCGGGCGCGCTGTCCGGCCGTGTTCGCCGGGCATGGCGCCGCAGGGCGCCGGGGATCTGCAGGGCACCGGGGATGCAGCCCCTGCGCGGCGAGGGGCGGCGCGGACGCGGTTCGGTGCGGGACATGGGTGCGGGACATGGGTGCCGGACGTGGGTGCCGGACGCGGGTGCGGGACATGGGCGCGGGTCACGGGCGCGGGGGGTGTGGATGCGTCCCGGCTGCGCATGCGACCCGGCATCACCGCCAGCGCGCCTAACTTCGTGGTCTCGGCCCCAAGGTGGCGGCGCCTGTCCCGGCCGGATCGGC